>JADZEM010000016.1 GCA_020850535.1 Chloroflexota bacterium | reverse complement strand
CCACAGTGGATCGCGCTGGAGATCTTGTATCGATTCAGTCAAACGGATAACCATATCGTCTGGGGTCAGGGCAGCGCCCGCCATGTCTTGCGCACAGATGCCGAGAGATGTTCTGCCAGACACGGTAAAGGGCGAATCAATGAGAACATCCGGCGAACGATTCGGCACACTTGCGGTTGCCGCAACCTGTGTTGCGATGGCAGTGGCATCTGCAATTTGTACCGGAGATGTCTGGCTCGACAGGCCTCCCCGGCTGGTCGTATAGAGTGCGGCTGTCGCGGCAAGACCTAAGGCACCGCAAACAAGCAGTCGCACGAATGACTTCTGTCTCACTACAGTATCCTAACGGTATCGCTCTTGTCGTATCCATGGCAGGAACATGAGGCTGCTCATTTAGCCAACCACAATCGAAGTATCCCGCGCGTGTCCGCATACGCAGTATGCGGTAGGTGTTGAGTGTGTCAATACTGACGTTGGGTGTAGATAGTATGCGAATCCGTCTATTGGCGCTCGGGCACGCTGATGGCTATGAGGATTCCTGTAGTCGCGGGCAGCCGACGATTGCCACGGTCATGCCCTGAACTGAACCCATGCGAGTCTGGCGACACTCTGGGGGAGGGGCGGAATCAAGCTCATCATTGGATCCAAAAGTTCACCCGTCAAGTGCACGGAATGCTTGATACGCGAAGAGACTATCTCAGACTGGCACGTAGATCGTGAACTGGCTACGGACTTGAGGCCTCCGGACTGCTCGTTTGCACGAATTCGGGCGTCTCGGGAACAGGCCGTGTCGCGACGTTGAGAGGTCACGGACCTTGCGTCGCGGCTGTGTCGGCCTGAGATGGTTTCTTATTGATCGTCCTCGGCCTTTGGCAAGCCCCTCTCGATCCGGTCACGGTGCACAATCCTGGACCGTGGGTTCTAGCTGCGCCTCCTGATGCGCTCGTATACTGGGCCACCGTACCCTCTTCGAGAGCATAGCGCGGACGGAGCGAGACGGTGCCGGAACTGATCCGACTGGCGATCATCACGAGCCAGATCTCTGACGGCTACTTTGCGGATGCACGCGACATTCTTGTGAAGACGCCGTGGGGCGATACCCCGATCACCATCGGCACGCTCGGCGGGCACCGCGTGGCCGGGCTGATGCGGTACGGCCCGCGGCGCAACACCGCCAGCCACCACATCAACTTCCGCGCGAATCTCTGGGCGCTGCGCGAGCTTGGCGTCGAGCGGATCGTGTCGCAGAACGCCATCGGCTCCGTCAACCCGATGCTCCAGCCGGGCGACGTGGTCATCTCCGACGACTTCATCGACCTGACCAAGAACCGCCCGCTCACCCTCTACGACACCGATCGGTCGTGGGTCCGCGTGGACATGACCGAGCCGTTCTGCCCGGAGATGCGGCGGGCGCTGGTGGCCGGCACGCGGACCGTCTTCGGGCGGGCGCAGGACGGCGGCACGTTCATCTGCGTCGAGGGGCCGCGCTTCGAGACGCCCTCCGAGATTCGGATGTACCACCGCTGGGGCGCGGACATCATCGGGACGCCGCTCGTGCCGGAGGTCGTGTTCGCGCGCGAGGCCGGCCTGTGCTTCGCCTCGATTGCGCCGATCATCAACTACGGCTCAGGCCTTGCGCCGGCGGTCATCCAGACCGGCGAAGGCAGCATGTCCGACTTCTACTACTCCGGCATCCTCCACACCAACGTCGAGCAGGCGATCGCCCTGGCGCTGGACAGGATCCCGACCGACCGTGGCTGCGGCTGCGGCGACGCACTGAAGGGCGCGCTGAACGGCCCGATGCCGGACTTCGTGCATCGACCGCCGCCAGGGGTGCCTGAGGATGCCTGAGCCGGCCTCAACCCCAGCCCACGACCCAGAGGGACGGCCGGTGCTGCCGCTCGATCCGCCGAGAGCGCCGCTGGCGATGATCGGCGGGGCGGTCACCCGGGCGCTGCGCTTCCCGCACGACCTGACCGATCCCGATGTCGAGGTCGTGGCCACGGACCTCGTCTACCAGACGCCGTCCGGCATCAGCGCGCCGTTCAAGCATCTGCGGCTGACGCGTGCGCCAGAGGTCGGCGGCGGCACGGTAGATGTCCTCTACCTGCGCTATCTGGGCGTGCGCTCGGGAGCGACCCGGCGGCAGGACACGGAGGCGGCGTTCCACGTCTTCGCGGCGGCGGGCGTCCAGCGCATCGTCACCGACGACAACATGGGCAGCCTCAACCCGCTGCTCGACCCCGGCGATCTGGTGGTCTGCCACGACTTCATCGACTTCTTCAAGGAAGCGAGCGTAGCGCCGCTGGAGGGCAAGCTCGTGCGGATGCGCGAGCCGTACTGCCCCTCCCTGCGGAAGCAGATCGTCGAGACGGCCCGCGCCTCGACCCCGAACCGGGTCTTCCGGCGCGGCGTCTACGCCGTCAGCCACGGCACCCGCTTTGAGTCGCCGGCCGAGATCCAGGTGTACCGGCAGCTTGGCGGCGACATCGTCGGCTACAGCGTCATCCCGACGATCTACCTCGCGCGGGCGCTGGGGATCTGCTACGCCGGGCTGTACCTCGTCAGCAACTACGGCGAGGGGCTGATCGAGGACTGGGACCACGACAGCGTCTGGCAGGAGAGCGACTCCATCGCGCCGAGGATGGGGCAGATCCTGCTGGATGTGCTCAAGCGCGCGCCGCTGCCCCCCGAGTGCGGCTGTGCCGCCTACTGCACGCCGCGCCCGCCGGGCGTGGTCAACTACCCCGACAAGTGAGGCAGACGAGCAGGTGAGCCGCATCATCCTCGAACGGCTGAGTCAGGCCGTCTTCGTCGTGTTCGGCGTGTCGCTGCTGTCCTTCATGCTGGTCCACCTGACGGGCGATCCGGCCGCCTTGCTGTTGCCGCTCGACGCCAGCCAGGAGGACCGCGACCGCTTCCGCGCGGCGATGGGCCTCGACCGGCCGCTGCTCGTCCAGTACGTCGACTTCGTGGTGAAGGCGGTGCAGGGCGACTTCGGCAACTCGCTGCGCTTCCAGCAGCCGGCCATGGGGCTGGTCGTCGAGCGGCTGCCGGCCACGCTGGCGCTGGCCGTCACGGCCCTGGCGATGGCCCTGGCGGTCGGCGTGCCGGCCGGGCTGATCGCTGGGGTCAAGCGCAACTCGCTCTTCGACCGCGTGGCGATGGTGCTGGCGCTGGCCGGCCAGTGCGTGCCAGCGTTCTGGCTCGGGCTGATGCTGATCCTGCTGTTCAGCGTCGGGTTGAGGCTGTTGCCCGTCTCCGGCGGCGGGACGGTCGCCCACCTGATCCTGCCCGGCCTGACCCTCAGTTGCTACACGATGGCGCTGGTGGCGCGGCTCCTCCGCAGCAACATGCTCGACGTCATGAACGCCGACTACGTGCGGACGGCCCGTGCCAAGGGCCTGGCCGAGCGCGCCATCGTGGTCCGGCACGCGCTCAAGAACGCCGCGATCCCCGTGGTCACGGTCGTCGGGCTGAGCGCAGGCTACCTGCTGGGCGGGGCGGTGATCGTGGAGCAGGTGTTCGCCTACCCGGGACTGGGGCGGCTGGTCTACCAGTCGATCTCGAACCGAGACGTGGCGGTCGTGCAGGCGTTCGTGGTGCTGATCTCGCTGGTGGTGCTGGCGATCAACCTGACCGTCGATCTGGCGTACACGCTGCTCGATCCGCGGGTGCGCTATGAGTAGCGCCGCGACCGCGGCAACGTCCGCCGTCGTCACGCCGGCCGAGCCAGCCCGCCGGCCTCGGCGTCGGCCTGCGCCGCCGACGTTCGCCGTCGGCGTGCTGGGGCTGATCGTCCTGGCTGGCATCCTCGCGCCGCTGGTCGCCCCCCACGACGCCGAAGCGCCGTCGCTGGCGGTCCGGGCGCTGCCGCCGGCCAGCACCGCCGAGGGCGGTTTCTACCTGCTCGGCACCGACGCCCTGGGCCGCGATCTCCTGAGTCGGGTGATCTTCGGCGCGCGGGTCTCGCTGGTGGTCGGCATCTGCTCGATGGCCATCGGCGGGACGCTCGGCACGCTGCTCGGGCTGCTGGCCGGCTTCTACGGTCGGAAGGTGGACGCGATCATCACGCGGCTGGCCGACCTCCAGTTGAGCATCCCGTTCCTGATCCTGGCGATCTCGATCATGTCGGTGCTCGGGGCCGGGCTGAGCAAGGTGATCCTGGTGCTCGGGCTGACCTCGTGGATCATGTACGCCAGGGTGGTGCGCGGCGAGGTGCTGGCCGTCCGTGGACGCGACTACGTCCTGGCGGCGCGGGCGCTCGGGGCGTCGGACGGGCTGCTGCTGCGACGGCACATCCTGCCGAACGTCTCGACCTCGGCCATCGTGATCGGGACGTTCGAGATCGCGCGGGCGATCCTCAGCGAGGCGAGCCTCAGCTTCCTGGGGCTGGGCGTCCAGCCGCCCACGCCCTCCTGGGGTGGGATGGTGGCGGACGGCCGCGAGTACCTGACAACCGCCTGGTGGATCGCCACCTGGCCGGGCGTGTTCATCGCCATCACGGTGATGTCGATCAACCTGATGGGCGACTGGCTGCGCGACGTGCTGGACCCGGTCAGCCGAGGGCGCGGCGGGTGAGCGGGTCAGGTGGTGAGGTCATCTTGGACGTAGCTGCCAGGGGGTGGCCATGCGGACGCTGATCGCCAACGTCTTCGTGTACGTCTCCGACGCTGCTGAAACGATGGTGCACGACGGTGCGATCTTGATCGAGGATAGCCGGATCGTGGAGGTGGGCGCGGGCGACGCCCTGGCTGGACGCTTCGTGGACCGGGTGATCGACGCGCATGGCATGGTCGCCCTGCCCGGGTTCATCAACTGCCACGCTCACGCCACCCTCTCGGCCAACCGGGCGGACTCTGACGACCTGGAGCTGTTTCCCTGGCTCCTGGATGGCGCGCGGGTCCGCACGCCGCACCCCGACGACGCGGTGTACTCGGCGTACCTCGGCGCGTTCGAGATGGTCCGGGGCGGCATCACCTACGTCGTGGAGTGCGGCCGGCGCGAGCCGTACCTCTACGCGAAGATCGCGCGGGAGATCGGGCAGCGCTGCCTGAGCGGCGCGATGGCCAACTCCGAAGAGCTGCGGCCAGGGGCCGGCAACTGGCCGGTTATCGTCCAGGACACCGAGCGCGCGATGGCCCAGGCGCCCCAGGACGACACCCTGATGACGCGCTACTTCCTGGGCGCGCACTCGCCGTACTCGTGTACGCCTGGCTTGCTGCGCAAGGTCAAGCAGGAGGCCGACCGCCTCGGGCTGCTGTTCGACATCCACCTCGCCGAGTGCCAGGACGAGATGGACATCATCCAGCAGCGCCACGGCACGACGCCGCTGCGGCTGGCCCACGATCTCGGACTGCTGGACCGGCGAACGATCCTCAACCACGCCGTCTGGATCTCCGAGGACGAGATCCCGATACTGGCGGCCAGCGGCGCGAGCGTGGCCCACTGCCCGATCAGCAACGGCAAGCTGGCGAGCGGCGTCGCCCCGGTGACCCGGTTCCGGGCGCAGGGCGTGCCGGTGGGCCTTGGGACGGACAGCACCGTCAGCAACAACACGCTCAACATCTGGGAAGAGATGAAGGTCTCGCTGCTGTTGCAGCGGGCGACCAGCCACAACGCCCGCCAACTGACGGCGCGCGACGCCCTGGCGATGGCAACGCGCGAGGCGGCGAGGGTTGTCGGCCTCGAAGACGACCTGGGATCGCTGGAGGTCGGCAAGCGGGCCGACATCCAACTGGTCGCACTGGAGCATCCGCGCGGGCTGACCCCTGCGCGGGTGCGCTCCGATCTGGTCTGGGCGACGCGCCCGGAGCAGGTCCAGCTCGTCATGGTCAACGGCGAGGTGGTCTACGAAGACGGCGCGTTCACGCGGGTGGACGAGCCAGGCATCCAGGCGGCGGCGCGGGCGCACTTCGCGCGGCGCGAGCGCGGCGAGACGTAGTTCAACTGGAGACAGCACATGCAGCGAATCAATCGACGACACTTCCTGGCCGGCGCGAGCACCATGGCGCTCGGCCTGATGGCCGCCTGCTCGGCCCCGCCGGCCGCCGCGCCAGCCGCCAAGCCGACCGAGAAGCCGGTGGCGACGGCCCAGCCGGCCTCGGTGGCCGCACCCTCTCCGGCGGCAGCCGCTCCATCCCCGGCCGCCGCGGCCTCCCCGGCGGCAGCGACATCACCCGCTGTGGGGGCGTCGCCGGCCGCTGCCGCGTCTCCAGCAGCCTCGCCGGCCGCCGCCGCCGCGCCGGCCTCCAAGCCGTCCGGCACGGCCTCCACGAAGGACACGTTGATCTTCGCGCAGACGCAGGATGCGATCTCGCTCGACCCGCCGATGCACTCGCTGATCCAGAACAACACCACGCTGATGCACATCTTCGACTCGCTGGTGTACCTGGACGCGCAGGGCAAGCTCCAGCCGATGCTCGCCACGACCTGGGAGGTCTCCCCGGACGGCAAGAGCTGGACGTTCAAGCTGCGGCAGGGCGTCACGTTCCACAACGGCGAGCCGTTCGACTCGGCAGCCGTCAAGTTCAGCATCGAGCGGACGCTGAACCCGGACCAGAAGTCGCCGACGCGCTCGAAGATCGCCGCGATCACCAGGGTGGACGCGCCAGACCCGAGCACCGTCGTGTTCAGCACAGCCCAGCCGTTCGCGCTGCTGCCGTACACGCTGGTCGGGTTCGGGGCGATGCCGGTCCCGCCGAAGTACGTCCAGGACAAGGGCGACGCCGAGGTCGCCAAGAACCCGATTGGGACGGGGCCGTACAAGTTCGTCGAGTGGGTGAAGGACGACCACATCACCCTGGAGGCGAACCCGGACTACTGGGGCGAGAAGGCGAAGGTCAAGCGGGTCATCATCCGCCCGATCCCCGAGAACGCCACCCGCGTGGCCGAGCTGCGCTCTGGCGGCGTAGACCTGATCATCAACCCGCCCCCGCAGGAGATGGCCGCCCTCAACGCTGGCGACACCAAGACCTACGTCCAGCCGAGCCTCTGGGCCATCGTCGTCGGCATCAACGCGATCCAGCCGGGGCCGCTCCAGGACAAGCGGGTCCGCCAGGCGTTGAACTACGCCGTGGACCGCGAAGCGATCGTCAAGGGCATCTTCGGCGGCATGGGCAAGACCATCAACAGCCTGGCCGTGCCCGAGGTCTTCGGCTACGACGCCAGCCTGCCGGTCTACCCGTACGATCCGGCCAAGGCCAGGGCGCTGCTGGCCGAGGCCGGTGCCTCGACCATGCAGCTGGTGCTGACGACCCGCATCAACAACACCTTGAACGACAAGGACGCCAGCGAGGCTATCGTCGGCTACCTGAAGGCGGTGGGGATCGACGCCAGCGTGCGGACGATGGAGAACGGCGTCTTCGCGCAGTGGTCGAACAACAAGGGCCGTGACGGCATCTGGTACGGCGGCTGGCGCGGCGACTACCCCGAGGTGGATGGGTACGCCTTCTCGAACCTCGTCTCAAGCCAGTTCCAGGGGTACATCAAGGACGACGAGCTGGATAAGACGGTGCTGGCCGCCCGCGAGGCCATCGACCCGGCGAAGCGGGCCGAGCTGTACAAGCAGGTCGGCAAGCTCTCCAACGACCTCGCGACCCACATCTTCCTGTATCAGTTGCCAGACACCTACGCGGCCCGCAAGAACCTCAACTGGACGCCGAAGCCAGACTCGGTGATCGAGCTGTGGAACGCGACGTTCAGCTGAGCGACGCGTTTAGCTGCACGACGCACTCAGGCTGCGGGACCGGACTGCCCACGCGAGAGGCTGACGTCTCCCCTGCGTCCTCCAACGAGCGCAGCCGCCGCGAGCGCACGGCCGCCAGCGCCGTCGCTACCGCAAGCAGCCCCATCACCACGAGCAGCAGCCCGATGCCGCGCCCCGGCCCGGTCCCGATCCAGACGCCAACGCTCGAAGCGAGCGTGCCAGACGAAGCCAGCAACGGCTCAAGCACGCGGTCGGCCAGTGGTCCGGCCGCAAGGTACGCCAGCATCGCCGCGCCATGCTCGACCGCTCGCCGGACGGAGAGCACCCGCCCCTGCAATCCGTCTGGCGTCGCAGCCTGCCAGATCGTCTGTTCGCAGCCGTTCACGAACGGCAACGTCCCGAAATAGAGGCCGACGGCCAGCGCCAGCACGATCCAGGTCGGATGCCATCCGATGGTCACCATCGCGAGGCCGAGCAGGATGCTCGCGCCGCACGCGCCGAGCAGTCGGCGGCGTGGCCCGCCCCAGGCGGTCAGCAAGAGGCCGCCGGCCAGCATGCCGCAGCCGCCCGCCGACGCCAGTCCGCCCAGCACCGAGGCGGACTCCGTGCTGAGGATCATCGGGGCGAACAGGGCGTTGAACGTGCCGGCGCTCAGACTGACGAGCGTCGAGAACACCAGCAGGCCGCGCAGCCCCGGACGTTCCGCGATGAAGCCCCAGCCCTCACGAAGCTCGGCCATCAGGCCGGCCCGATGGTGGGACGCGGCCTGCACAGGCTCTGGCCGCGCGCCGCCCGGGATGCGCGCCAGCATCAGCGTCGCCACGCCCACGCCGAAGGTCGCCAGGTCGACCAGGAGCAGCCCCGGCAGCGACACCCACGAGATCAGCGCGGCGGCGAGCAGTGGCGCGACGATCAGGCTGCCAGACCATGCCATCTCGACCATGCCGTTCGCCCGGCCGAGGTGCCTGGTAGGAACGAGCCGCGCCATCAGCGCGGCATAGGCGGGATACTGGAGGGCGGCACAGGTCGACGTTGCCAGGACGGTTGCGTAGACGTGCCATGTCTGCAGTTGACCGCCCCAGGCGAGCGCCGCGACGACCAGGGTGCTCAGCGCCGCGCCACAGTCGGCGAGCAGCATCACGCGGCGGCGGTCTGCGCGGTCGACGATGGTGCCCGCCAGCGGCGCGACCAGCACCTGCGGCAGGCTGATGCAGAGCGCGATCAGCGCATAGTCGGTGGCAGCCCCGGTCCGCTGGAAGACCCAGACGCCAAGGCCGAACTCGGTCAGGCCGGATCCGACCATCGAGACGACCTGTCCGAGCCAGATCACGCTGAAGGTCGCCATGCCGTGCCGGCCATCCAGGCGGACAGCGCGGAGACCCGCGAGCCACACACCGAGCCGCTGCATCGCTGTCGTCCCCCGGCGGCGGCGCTACCGGCCGGCCGTCAGCGACGCCTGACGCGGAATCAGGGTCGTCATCGCGAGGCGGACGCCCTGCTCCCCGGTGACGTAGGCATAGGACGCCCCCATCGGCTCGGACCAGCCGCCGCCCGCCTCAAAGGCATGGGCCACGCCGTCGATGGTGACGGTCAGACTGCCGTCGAGCACGCCCACCAGACGCGGCCCCTGCGGGATCGGCAGCGCGACCTCCGCGCTCGGGTCCAGCGTAACTGACTGCTCCAGCACGTCCAGCGGCCCCGCCGGCAGGACGGACAGGCTCTTCGTCATCGCCAGGGCGTCCGGCACCGGCGGGGCGGTGTCCTCGTCGGTCTCGACGATGCGGGCCGGTGGGATGCCCCGCTCCACGACCATTGTGGCGATCAGCTCGGCGGGCACGTCGCCGACGTTGCCCGCCACATGCAGGACGCCCGGCTCGTCGGACCAGCCTTCGCCCGGACCAAACGTCCGGTCCGTGTCGCCGATGCGGAGGGTGACACTCCCGCGCAGCACCGTGTTGTAGCTGCCGCCGGTGTGGGCGTGCAGCGCCGTCCAACTACCCGGCTCGAAGGACAGCACTGACTGATACAGATCGGCCAGCGGCGGCGAGTCATCGGCTGCCATGCGGCGCTCGATGGTGATGGTGGTGTGGGTGGCCTCGCCGTAGGCAGCAGCGCCCGCGGGCACGACGAGCAGGGCAGCGGCCAGCGCGGCAACACGGAGCAACGCCATCGGACGCATCACGCCACCTCCCGGGCCTGCGGCTGTGTCTGCCGAGCCCGCGGCGGTGTCTGGTCGGTCGTCGCCGCCGGTGCCGCCGCCGGTGCGAACGGCGTTGGAGCCGCCATCAGATCGGCTGACTCGGTGCGGCCCGACTCGCGCTCCCCCAGGAACCGCGCGATCCAGGCGACGATCTCGTCGATCTCAGGCATCGCGCCGACGGTCGGCCGGCCATTCGCGACGGCAAGCCCCTCGACCGGATCGATCACGCCATACCCATCCGCTCGAAGCTGCGCCACATTGCGCTGAACGGCGGGCTTCCTCCACATGATCTCGTTCATGCCCGGCACGAAGATGACGGGGCCGGACGCCGCGACGATGCAGGTCGTGAGCAAGTCGTCGGCGATGCCGTGCGCGGCGCGTGCCAGGGAGTTCGCGCTGGCCGGCAGCACCAGCATCAGGTCGGCCCAGCGGGATAGCTCCATGTGGGTGACGGTCGGACCGCCCGGGTCGACGGCGTCGTCGAGGGCCACCGGCGCACCGGACG
Source organism: Chloroflexota bacterium (assembly GCA_020850535.1). Classification (NCBI taxonomy): domain Bacteria; kingdom Bacillati; phylum Chloroflexota; species Chloroflexota bacterium. The sequence goes on along the minus strand of JADZEM010000016.1, from coordinate 82,778 downwards.
CAACGGCGAGCGCTCGTGGCGTCACCATCGTGGCGGCCTGACGGGTCATCACGACGCGCACGTCAAGGCCGAGCTCGTGACGCAGGTAGAGGATCGACTGCGGCGTCGTCACCGAGGCGATCGAGCCAGAGACGCCGATCAGCACGCGGCGGGCGGCCAGTTGTGTTGATTCGTCAGCCATCACCGTTCTCCTCGCGGCCCCTTCGGGGTGGGGCGTTGGTCTGAGCGATGGACGCCGCCGCGCGACATGTCGGCGTGACAGATGGCGGGACCTCGGCCTGAAGTGGCCGAGGCCCCGACGCGGCATCGGATGCCAGGCGGCAGGCGCCGGTCTGCCTAGCAGACCGGCCCGCGCGGAATGAAGCAGACCGGGCCACGCGGAATGAAGCAGACCGGGCCACGCGGGATGAAACAGACCGGGCCACGCGGGATGAAGCACACTGGACCACGGGGCGCGCCAGACTCTGCGAACATCGACGTTCTCCCTTTTCTGCCGGCCGTTCTGGCCGCTTGCGGCGGGCTCTGTGTCCCGCGGCGCACCGTCATGATCGCCTGGGCAGCCAGGGGCTGGCTGCCGCCCGCCCGACATTGCGAAGGTTGGCGCCGAAACACCCCGGCGGCCTCGTCGTGCGCCGGACCCGCTCGGGCGTCAATCCGGTGCGGCCAGCGTGTCCGCTGTCCATAGCCAGCGCGGACGCGAAGGAGCCCCATCCGGCCGGCCGGATGGGGCTCCCCACTCGCATCACGATCGAACCGATGGGCCTTCCCCCTGCGCCGATGCCCAGGGGGACGACCTGCCAGCTCGTGCAGCTTTGAGACGGATGAGGCGGTGGACGTACCCGCTGGCGGCGGTCAGTGGCCGTTCCCGACGTACCCGATCAGCAGCCACGACCCGACGACCTTCGGCGTGCCGTCCGGGTTCTTCAGGTTGGGCGAGGTGTACGTGTACCAGATACGCATCGACTTGGTGACCTGGTGATACGCATCGTTCGTTTCCCAGTACTTGAGCTTGCCGCGCCCGTTGTCGCCCAGATCCCAGTCCGCGACGCTGCCCCCTGACACGAAGGTCGTCGTCAGGAAGGGACGGTCGGCGTTGCTCTCGGCGTATGCGCCGTCGATCTCGACGGGGGCCTTGGCGTGGTACCCCTTCGGCGCGACGGCCGGGACCGGCGCCGGGCTCGGCAGCGGGTTGGGGAACGGGTCCGGCGAGGGCACTTCGAGGGCCGGGAACGCCACCTCGGCGCTGTACGGCAGCTGGTCCAGGATGAACTGCCCCAGGCGCATCGCGAGGTCGTCGGGTGAGGACGCCGTCACCGGCGCGGCCACGACGACCGGCGTCGTCGGCTCAGGCGTGAACGTACCATCGTGTGGGTAGGCATCGTTCGGGTTGTTCGACGGTGCAGGCATCGCGTCGCTCCTCTTCAGCTCGTCTCACAGAACGCTCAGGGCACATCGTCAAGGCGTATGAGCGTGGATGCTACAGCCCTGCCGTTGCCGGGCCGTTGCACACCCGTTTCGTTGCACCCCAATCTTGGCTGGCCGCGCTCATCCCTTTACCGCGCGGGCAGGGCCGCCGGGGCCGCGATGGTCAGCCGCCAGGCTCGCCGCGCTGACGGATCTCCAGCAGCGCGGGCAGCTCGGACCAGTCGAAGAAGAGCAGGTCAGCATGGCTGGTGATGGCGCCGTCGTTGTCGCCCTCGGGCAGGTAGCGGGCCGAGTACATCCCGGACGCCTTTGCGCCCACGATGTCCATGCTCTCAGTGTCCCCGATGTGCAGGGCGTTCTCCGGCGGGACGCCCAGATCCTTGAGGGTGTCGTGGAAGATCCGGGTGTCCGGCTTGAGCCAGCCGTGCTCGTTCGAGAAGGTCAGCGTCTCGAAATAGCCGATCAGCCCATGCTGGGCCAGCACCTGCCGCAGCACCCGCCCGCCGGTGTACCCCGTGTTGCAGATCAGCGCGAGCTGATAGGTACTTGCCAGCCGCTCGACCGCTTCCTTGACGCCGTCCAGGAGGTTCGGGAGGAACTCGACCGTCAGATCCTCGTAGGCGGCGGTCACGAGGTCGAACGGGACGGCCTCCGGCGGGATGCTCAGCTGCCGCATCAGCTCCTGCCAGCGGCCGGGCGGCCCGACGTCGTGGTTGTCCAGGGCGATGCCCTCGTCGATGATCCGCCGGGCTGCGCGGAAGCCGCCGCGCAACTGCTCCAGCTCCAGCGGGTAGCCCGCGCCGCGGATCGCCGTCAGTAGCATCTCGCGTCGCCGCTCGATCTTGCCGATGGGGTCGCGCGAGTCGATCAGCGTGCCCCAGAGGTCGAGCGTGACGGCGCGCAGCGGCCGCCAGGGTGCATGCACGTGGACGTTCGGCGGCTGACTCATCGGGGCTGCTCCTCGGCACAACGGGCGACGCCCGGTTGCGCGGCAGGATACCCGGGCGGGGGCGCGGCAAGCCAGCATCGCGGAGCGGGGGTCGTGGGCCGAGGATCACGGGTCGTGGACGATTGTGAAAACATGCAAGCTGCAATTGTCATCCTGAGCGCAGCGAAGGACCTCACCCACTGACGCGAACGTTGACGGTCAGCGGGTGACGCGGGGGTTGACGCTCGGAGGGTAACGCGCGAGACGACGGTCAGCGGGTGAGGTCCTTCGCTGCGCTCAGGATGACATGGGGAGTTGCGTGCTTATGACGATGCAGCGGCGCGCGGCAGCCGATACGCTCCCACGACCCACGACCCACGACCCACGACCCACGACCCACGACCCACGACCCACGACCCACGACCCACGACCCACGACCCACGACCCACGACCCCGCTAGGCTATCCTATGGGGCCGCGCGCTGCCGCCAGACCGATGGTGGCGCGGTCCATCAAGGAGGATTGAGATGCGCCCGAACAAGGTCAAGCAGTTCTTCCAGGAGAAGAAGCAGCTTGCAGTCGGCTGGCTGGGCAGCCCGGACACCTACATCGTCGAGACGATGGCCAACTCCGGCTTCGACGCCATCGTGCTCGACATGCAGCACGGCATGGGCATCGGACCGGATCGCGCCGTCCTGGCTCTCCAGACCCTCAGCACCACCGACGTGACCCCGCTGGTCCGCGTCCCCTGGAACGATCCGATCTACATCCAGTACGTGCTCGACGCTGGCGCGTACGGCGTGATCGTCCCGATGGTCAACAGCCGGGCCGAGGCCGAGAAGGCCGCGGGCGCCTGCAAGTACTTCCCGATGGGCTACCGCTCGAACGGCGCGAACCGCGCGCGGTTCTACGCGGGCACCGACTACTTCGCCAACGCTAACAGCGACATCCTCTGCTTCGTCATGATCGAGACGACCCAGGCCATCGAGAACCTGGAGGAGATCGCGACGACGCCCGGCGTGGACGGCTTCTACATCGGCCCGTCCGACCTCGCCATCACGATGGGCCTCGAGCCGAAGCTCGACCACGATGCCCCGCGGCACATCGAGGCGGTCCAGAAGATCGTGGACACCGCCAAGAAGCACGGGCTGATGGCCGGCATCCACACGACCGGCCCCGAGGAAGTGATCCGTCGGTACAAGCAGGGCTTCAACCTGTGCCCGCTCGGCTCGGACGGCGGGTTCGTGGGCGCGGCGGCGCGCAAGGCCGTTGCCGACCTGCGCGGCTCGGCCCCGGCCGCCGGCGGCGGCTCGCCTTACGCCTGAACCCCAGCGGAGGCCCTCACCCGCGCGGGTGAGGGCCTCTACACCGCCCAGACTCGTTTGCTGTGCAGCTTCTCCGAGGCTCGCACGGCGATGCCCTCGCGGGCCAGCACCGCGTCTCGCAGATACTCGAAGGCGTGCCGATCCTGCGCCGTCACCACGGCCTGCTTGTCCGCGCGGGCCAGCACGTTCGGGTAGCCCAGCCCCTTCTGGCACTGGTCGAGGATGACCGACTGCACCAGCGCAAGCTGATCGGGGTCGTCGGCTGTCCAGGGCGGCACCTCGATCCGCGCGATCTCCGTGCCGACGTTCAGGTAGAAGAAGCAGGGCACCAGATCCTCGTAGAACTCGGTCAGGCCCGCCGGCAGCGTCATCTGGAACAGCGCCGAGCGCTCTCCTGGCCCGAGCAGCCCAAACAGCTCGCGGTCTGGGAGCCGCTCGAAGACGCACGGCTCGTCGCCGCCGTCGCCGCACGGCGAGCACCCGCCGAACGGCCCGACGCACCCGCCCTCGCGCAGTAAGACCACCACGTCCTGGCTGCGCGGCCGGCTGATGTAGCTGGCCAGCGGCCGGCCAAGCGCTCGCAGCCGCTTCAACTGCTCGACGTAGGGCGCTACCAGCGCCTTGCGAAGAAAATCGTCCGGCCGCTCTTCCAGCACCCAGAGCGCCAGCGTACCGTCGGCCAGCACCGCCAGATCGATGGGATCATCCCGCCAGCGGTCCGCCAGCGTCGCCGCCTGGGTGATCTCGAGCACCGAGCGCTTCGCGCTCAGGTGACGGTCCTGGATCGGCACACGGCGCGTCCCGTGGGGGCCGCTGTAGGTGATCGCCGTATCCTCAGGCTTGAAGTAGAGCGTCGGCTCGCTCGCCAGCTCCGCGAACGGCTGCGGACCGTAGCGCAGGACCGCCCACCCGACGTTCAGCAGGAAGAAGTCCGACATCGCGTGGCGGTCCGGCTCGATCTGCGAGCCGTCCGTGGCGATGACGACGTGCTCGGGCGGCAGTGGGATGCCCGGGTGGCGGGCGTCGAGCGGCTCCTGCGGACGCGGCAGGCGGCGCTCAGCGCTCGCAGCCAGCTCCTCCAGGTCCATCCAGCGCGGGGCCAGCCGGGCCAGCACGGCCTGCGCCTCCTCGATGCGCGGCCCGCGCCCGCGGAGGTACGCCCCCGAGGCGCGCGCCATCTCGGCCATCTGCGGCCCGACTTTCAGGAGATCAAGCGTCATGTGGCCCTCTCTTCGGCACTAGACGCCGCACCGAGGCGTGGGCCAGAATCCCCACCGTGGTGCGCAGAGGCCCGGGGTGACAGAATTCGAACAGATGTCTCATACGCGCTGCCGCCAGTATACGGCGTGCTCGGCGCGCTGAGAAGACCGCGAAGGGGGCGTCCGCTGCTCTCCCACATCACGAACCCGTTCACGGCAGGGGCCGATCTCGCGTCAGGCCGCCCGCTGCGGGTGCTGGCCATCGGCACCGATCCGTCGCTGCTCCAGCCCGCCGACGTCGCCTTCGGGGACGCCCACCAGCGCCAGCTTCAGTACGCGAGCATCCTCGACCAGTACCGGATGATCGTGCGGAGCATCGGCGGCTCACGGCGCGCCATCCCGCACGGCGGCAGCTTCGTGGTCCATCCGAGCGCCTCACGTAACCGGGCGGCGTTCACCCACGATGCGTACCTGATCGGCAGCGCGTTGCATCGCCGCTTCGGCTTCGACCTTGTCTCCACCGAGGATCCGATGCTCTGCGGGCTGGCCGGCACGCTGCTGCGTGCGCGGCTGGGCCTGCCGCTCTCGGTGCAGATCGCCGGGGACATGATCGACAACCCGTACTGGCTGCGCGAGCGCCGCATCAATCCCGCCCTCAACCGCATCGGCCGGTGGCTGGTGCGCGCGGCGGACAGCGTGCGCGTCGTCAGCGAGCGCGAGCGCGCCAAGATGGTGCGGCTGGGCGTGGCCCCTGAGAAGGTCAGCAACCTGGGCTGGATCGCCGATTTCCGCCGGTTCGATGCCGTCGATGCTGTGGCCGCCCGCCAGTTGCGAACTGACCTGCTCGGCGTGGACGGGACTGAGCTGCTGCTGTTCGTCGGGCGGCTGGTGCTCCAGAAGGACATCCCGACGCTGATCCGCTCGATGGCGACCGTCGCAGCGCACCGCCCTGGCGCCCGCCTCGTCATCGCTGGCGACGGCCCCGAGCGCCCCATCGCCGAGCGGATGGTGGACGATTTCGGCATCCGCCGCGCCGTCCGCTTCCTGGGGATCGTGCCGTATCCCGACGTGCCGCGCCACTTTGCCGCCGCCGACCTCTTCGTGCTCCCCTCCCGCTACGAGGGGAACGCCCGCGTGCTGGCCGAGGCCGGCGCGGCCGGCGTGCCATCCGTCACGACCGATGTGAGCGGCGCGCACGACACCGTGCTGCAGGGTGAGACCGGCACGATTGTGCCCGTCGAGCGGCCGGACCTGTTCGCCGAGCGCGTGCTGGCACTCCTGGAGCGCGCCGGCGAGTTGCCGGCGATGGGCGCACGGGCGCGGGAGCACGTTCGCGGTCTGTACGACGCCCAGACGCTGCTGCCGGCGTTCGACCAGTTCTGGCGGCAAACCGCGGCTCGCCGGTAGCGCCCGGCGATGCGCGTCGACGCGCCGGGCGGGATGTGTGCTGGCCCGGCCCGATTCTCGCGGTGTTCGCGTTATGCTTGGTACGTTGCCGCGCGCCCGGAGGCGATGGCTGCTCCTGGCGGCCAGCCATCCTGTATCCTGCCATGACACATCCTCGCGCCTGAGAGAAGCGTGATCGATCCTGATGGGCACCCCGATCTGGCAGGTGGCTGGCAGACGCTGGACGAGGCAGGCTTCCCAGCCTGCCTGATCGACAGCAGCCTGCAGTATCGACGCGCCAATGCCGCCTGGCTGGCCTACCTCCAGGGTGATACGTTCCGCTTTGGGCCGCAAGAGGTCACCATCGACGGGCGCAGCCTGCTCGCCGACGTGCCCGCGGATCGCCGCGACCGCTGGAGCCGCGCGCTCTCGGAGATTGTGGCGGGGCGGCTCGGGCACTTTGTCGATCGGCTGATCGAGCACCGCGCGCTCGGCGACCGCCTGGTGATGATGACCGCCAGCCCGACCGTCGGCCCGTCTGGGGCCGTGAACGGCGCGCTGTGCGTCCGCTACGACATGACAGGCCCCCTCCAGGCCGCCGCCAACGAGGAGCGGCTCTCGCAGGTGCTGCTCGCCGCCCGCCGGCTGCAGCACTTCATGGGCAACCAGCTGGCGTTGACCCTGGGGTACGTCGAGCTGCTGACGTTCGATCCGCGCCTGCCGCCCGAGCTGCGCGACCGCGTCGATGAAGCCCTGCGCGGCGTGATCGAGGCCACCGAGACGCTGTCGAAGCTGCGGCTGGTGACGCGGCTGGAGATGGACCCCGACGACCCCGACGTGACGGACGGCGGCGGCCACCCGTGAGGCGGGGCGCCCAGGCCTGAAGGCGGGCGACGTAAGGCCATCACGCCCAAAGGCGCTCATGCCCCGGCGAGGCCGCGTAGGCACGCTCCCTGCGTAGTAGGCACGCTCCCTGCGTACAGGGGGCCACGCAACCGCCAGGAGCACGCCGATGCCTCGCCGCAGGCCAGCCCGCAGCGCCACTTCTGACAATCGTCAGCCAGTTCCGCCTGACTCGGTGCAGATGAACCTGCGATCGGATCGGGGACAGGCAGTCGTCACTCGGATCGTTCCTGCTGCGCGCGACCTGCCACCCACGTGCCGGTTCGACATCGACGTGGCCGTTGAGCGGCTGCGGGATGCTGTCCGCCCCCTGCCGAAGGCGGCGATGTTCCAGCTTGCCGACGAGGGCCACACCTCCCTCTTCGAGCAGCTCGTGGCCTGCATCATCTCGATCCGTACCTATGAAGAGGTCACGCTGCCGACCGCGCGTCGCCTCTTCTCGGCGGCGCACACCCCTGCCCAGATGGCTCGGCTCACGCCCGCGGAGATCGACAAGCTGATCGGCGCGTGTACCTTCCACGAGCCGAAGGCCGGCCAGATCCACGCCATCGCCCAGGTTGCGCTCGACCAGTACGCTGGTGCGCTGCCGCCAGACCGGGACGCGATCCTCAAGCTGCCGGGCATCGGGCCGAAGTGCGCCGCGCTGGCGCTCGGCATCGCCACCGGGCAGGCCGGCATCGGCGTGGACGTCCACGTCCACCGGATCACGAATCGCTGGGGGTACGTCCGGGCCCGCACGCCCGAGACGACGATGGCGGCCCTCGAAGCGGTCCTGCCCCGGCTGTACTGGCTGGAGATCAACCGTCTGCTGGTGCCGTTCGGCAAGCACGTCTGCACCGGAACGGCCCCGCGCTGCTCGGTCTGCCCGCTCGGGGACATGTGCCAGAAGGTCGGGGTCACCGCCCACCGTTGATGGGTGGATTGCTCGTCGGGCACGCTGCCGGCTGCCCGCCGGGATGCTGCACACCCCTCGCCGGGGACTGCCGGCTCCCAGCGTCGCGTACACTTCGCCCTCGGAGCCGGTGCGCGCGAGTGGGAGATGCGGCCGGGCTGGGAGCACATATGACCGCAGATCGGGACGCGCAGACGGACGCCCTCTCACGGCACTTGCTGGCCATCGCCACCGACGCCGCGAAGGACGCCGCGGCCTACTTCGCGCCGTTCGCCGGGCGCATCGCCATCGCCGCCGAGAAGAAGGGCTTCTTCGATCCCGTCACCGAGTGCGACCGCGAGTCCGAGCGGCGGATCGTCGAGCGCATCTTCCGCGAGCATCCTGACTCGACCATTGTGGGCGAGGAGGATGGCCAGCAGGGGAGCGGCGCGGTCCACTGGTACGTCGATCCGATTGATGGCACCAACAACTTCGTGGCGGGCGTCCCGTTCTTCTGCGTCTCCATCGCGGCGGCCCTGGGGGATCAGCTGCTGGCCGGCGTGATCTACGATCCGAGCAAGGACGAGTTGTTCGCGGCCTCGACGGCCGGCGCGACGCTGAACGGCGAGCCGATGCGCGCCGCCGGCAGCGTGCTCGACTCCGGCTGCACCCTGTTGACCGAGTTCCCGCGCTCCGGCCGCCCGCTCGACCCGAACGACCTGGACCAGTACGAGCGGCTGATCCGTCCGTACCGGGCGGTGCGGCGGCTCGGCTCGACGGCCCTGCACCTGGCGTACGTCGCCTGCGGGCGGGGCGACGCCACCTTCGGGATGGGCACGAACCCCTGGGACGTGGCGGCCGGCGTCATGCTGATCCAGCAGGCCGGCGGGCGGTATCTGGTACCAGAGGGCAACGCCACCTGGGCGGCCCGGCCGTGGCTCTCGCCCTACTACCTCGCCGTGACGCCCGAGCTTGACCTGGGGCAGTCGGCGGTGGGCGACGTGGTGCTGCGGGAGATGTTCGCAGAGGTCGAGGCCGGCGGCTCCCGGTAGCGCCCGGCCCGCTCAGGAACCCCTGGCAGGCTAGTAGCGCGCCGACAGGCTCCCGCGCTGCCCGCCGACTTCGCTGGTGGCGGTGGGCAGCGTGAAATGGACCGTGGTGCCCTGGTCGAGCACGCTCTCCGCCCAGATCCGCCCGCCCAACGCCTGCACGACGTGCTTGGCGATCGCCAGCCCCAGGCCTGTGCCGATGGCCGCCCGCGCGCGGTCCACCTTGTAGAACCGCTCGAAGATGCGCGGCAGATCCTCGGCGGAGATGCCGGAGCCGGTGTCGGCCACGGTGAAGTGCGCGAACGCGCCATCGGCCTCGACGCCCACGCGCACCTCGCCGCCGGGCGGCGTGAACTTGATGGCGTTGTGGACGAGAGCCAGCAGGACGTGCTCGACCCGGGTGCGGTCCGCCAGGATCGGGGGCAGGTCGTCATCGGCGGTCCAGCGCAGCCGGAGTCCGGCGCGCTCGGCCTGCGGCTGCAAGCGCTCGGCGGCCGACTCGGCCAGCACGGTCGGGGCGACGGCTTCGAGCTTGAGCTGGGCGCGCCCGCTCTCGACGCGGGACAGCTCCAGCAGCTCGGCCACGAGCTGGGCCAGCCCATCCACCTCGACGTGGATGCGCCGCAGAAAATCGCGGGCGGCCGGCGGATCGTCCAGCGCGCCGTCCTCCAGCGTCTCGACCAGGGCCTTGAGGGCGGCGATCGGCGTCCGCAGCTCGTGGGAGACGTTTGCGACAAAGTCCCGCCGGAGGTTTTCGACGCGCCGCTCCTCGGTCACGTCGCGCAGCACCAGCAGGCCGCCGCCCCCCTCGCGGAGCGGCGCTGCCGAGACGCGCAGGTGCCGCCCGGAGTGCTCGACCCGGCGGACCTCGGTGCGGCTGCTGCCCTGGGCCAGGGAGTCGTTCAGGACCGCGCAGATCTCATGATCGCGCACGGCCCGCGCCAGCGAGAGCCCGTCTGGCACGTCCACCATGTCGAGCAGGCGGCGCGCCGCCTCGTTGGCGATCACCACGCTGCCCTGCTGGCTGACCACCACGATGCCGTCCGCCAGGTTCGTCAGGACGCTCGCCAGCACGTCGCGCTCGTGCGCGAGGCTCAGCATCTGGGCCTGGAGCTGGTCCGCCATCTGGTTGAACGCCTCGGCAAGCCGCCCGATCTCTCCCTCGGCCGGCATGCCCAGGACGGCCGTCGGCCCGCCGCGCGCCACCTCGTCGGCGACACTCGTCAGGTGGCGCAACGGCCCGGTCACCCGGCCGGCGATCCACAGGGCCATCCCCACGGCCACCAGCGTGATGGCGAGGAGGGCGGCGGCCACCACCGCCAGGATCTGGCGGATGGCGTCGTTGACGGCCGTGAGGGGCACCGCCAGCCGCGCAACGCCGTAGACCTCGCCGCCCGCCACGATGGCCGAGGCGACGTACAGCTCGCTCTCGCCGAGGGTGGCGCTCTTGCGGGTGCTGCTGGGATTGGGGGAGCCGGCCAGGGCGGCGGCGATCTCCGGCCGGTTGGCGTGGTTCTCCATCTGGGCCGGGTCCGCCACCGAGTCTGCCAGCACCACGCCGCGCCGATCCACGATGGTGATGCGCGCGTCCGTCCGCTGCGCGAGGCGGGCGGTCTGGTTCTGGATCTGGGTGCGGCGCTCAGGGCTCAGTTCGGGGCCGCTCGATGCGAGGAGGATCGGCAGGACGCCCTCGCCCACGAGGCGCGCCTCGGCCAGCAGGCGGGTCCGCAGGGCGTCCACCTGGAACTGGCTGAGGATGGCGCCGAGGTACGCGCTGAGCGCCAGCAGACACCCCCCGAGCAGGAGGGTGTACGGAATGGCGATTCGCCACTGCATCCGGCCGAGGATCTGCCTCACGCTCGCCCTGCCAGCGCCGCGCCCGGAAGGACCGTGGCGGCGCGCCTGACCGCTGAGAGTGTAACGCAGCGCGGCGGCATCGCTTCTGATGCCGCCGCGCTGTTGGTGTCAGGTCCTGCAGGCCGGTCGTGGATTACGGGACGGGCATCGGCTCCGCGCGTGACTGCAGCTCGGACTCCGTCATCGACGGGGTCGCCTCCTCCAGCCGCCGCGCCAGCGCCCGCGCCGCCGTCACGTGCTCGTAGTCGTAGCCGGGGGCGTAGGCCAGCGCCTTCAGCCCGCACTCGATCAGGTACAGGTCGGCGCGGGAGACCCGCAGCTCGATCTCTTCGTCAGAATGGACCGCCACCCGGGGCCGCGCCGCGCCGTCCTGCGCCTCGGCATCGCCCTCACGGTGAACGCACGGCTCGGGCTCTTCGGCGTGCAGCGCAGAGGGGCGCGTCAGCAGCAGCGGGATGCTCGACTGGCGCAGCACGCTGGTGGCCACACTCCCCAGGATCAGGCGGCTCAGACCGCCGTGGCCGTGCGTCGCCATGACGATCAGGTCTGGATGCAGTTCGCGGGCCGCCGAGGTGATGACCCCCGCCGGCTGCCCGACGACCACCCGGCCCATCGCATGACGGCCGGCCGCCTGGAGCCTGCTCACCTGCTGATCGACGTACTGGCGGGCCTGGGCCAGCTCCGTTTCTTCGTCGTAGGGGATGTAGGTGTAGCCATCGCCGTAGAGCGGGTAGGCCGGCGGCTCGATGACGCGCAGGAGCGTGATACGCGTCTCGCGGTGCAGCGGCAGATTCTCCGCCGAGGCCAGCGCCTCCTCGGCCAGCTCCGAACCGTCCAGCGGAATCAGCAGCGTATCGATCTGCTGGCCCACCTGGAGGCCGCCCTTCGCCGAGGCCGGCACCAGCACCACCGGAACGGTCGCATGACGCAAGACCAGGTCGGCCACGCTGCCGTACAGCATCCGCCCGATGCCCGTCCGGCCGTGGGTTGACATGACGATCAGGTCGGCAGACTGCCGCTCCGCGGCGTCGAGGATGGCGTGGGCGGCATCGTCGTAGTAGACGTGGGCAGAGGAGCGGACGTGCTCAGCTTCGAGGCGGGCCGTCACCATCTGGAGGTACGCCTGCGCCCGCCCCATCACCTCAAGCTCGGCGTCCGTCTGATCGACGCCAGGCGGCGTGTGGGCCTGCACTGCCTGGACCAGCACAATGTCTGCTCCGGCCCGGCGGGCAAGGATGGTGGCATACGAGATCGCCAGCTCTGCGAGCGGTGAGCCATCGAGCGGTAGCAGGATGTTCTGCAACATTGTGGTACATCCTTCTCGGCAGTACGCCCCCTCGCCGTATCGGCGGGGGGGCGCAAGTGGTGCGGCCGATTCAACTGATTTGAAGAGCGAGCGGCGAGTGCGGGAGACTGCGATAGCTAGACCGTGCGGGCCGCGCCAGGGATCTGCGCCGGAACCTCAGCCTCACGCTGCTTCCAGGGGGTGCCGAGCATCGGAAGGAGGAAGCGGTCGATGCCGATGTAGCCAGCGTTCTTCCACGCGAGGATCAGGAGGATGCCGGCGAGGAACAGGACCGGGTTCGTCGAGACCGTGCCCGCCATCAGGAAGCTCATGTTCATGAGCGCGCCGAAGAAGGCCGCGACGCCGACGAGTGCACCAACGATCAGCCCAAGACCGACAGCCAGCTCGCCGAAGACGATCAGCTTGGCGAACCACGGGTGCGAGCCGCTGTCCACAAGGAACTGGATGAAGTTGCGGTACCAGTCGTACGCGATGACCGGCTTGCCGTTGTTGACCGCGAGTGCCCGGTTCCAGAAGCCCAGGATGCCATCGCCCGTCTGCATCCACGCAGGATCCTCGAACTTATGCCAGCCAGCCTCGATCCACTGCCAGCCAATGTAGAGCCGCACGATCAGCCAGAGCACCGACGCCTTGCTGTTCGAGAAGAGGAATTGTGCAACAGGCGGATCCTGAATAATGACATTGCCCTTGCTGTCCGTGACATGCTTGACTGCGAACATCTCAGCCTCCTGGGCGCTCCTGCGCCAGATCGACGATGGACTGCCGCCTGGTTGTCGTCCTGGCCGCCATCGGTTCGATCTCTACCATCAGAATACGTGGGGGGGCCGCTGGAACAGGTCTGTCGAATGTCCCATCCTGGGGGGGACGGTTGGCGGCCCGATGGGACAGTTGTCCCGGGACGTCTGTCCCGTCCGGCGTTTCACAGGTGAGGCACAAGCGTTCGCGTGCGCGGGGCATCCTCCCACCAGACAGCTCACCCTGCCGTATCATGGTGAACATCACGAGCTCTCAACACTGCGAGGCAAGACGTGCGCGATCTTCGCATCCTGCTGGTCGACGACCATGAAGTCGTCCGGCTCGGCCTGAAGGCGCTGCTGAGCCGCCATCCCCGATTCGAGATCGTCGGGGAGGCCGGCACGGCTGAGGAGGCGCTGGTCAAGGCACGAGTCCACAAGCCCGACGTCGTCGTCATGGACATCCGCCTGTCCGGCGCGAGCGGCATCGACGCCACCCGCGACATCATGGCGGCGCTGCCGGAGACGCGCGTCATCATCCTGACCTCGTACGCCGACGACGACCTGCTCATGGACGCCGTGGCGGCCGGCGCGATTGGCTACGTGCTCAAGCAGATCGGCTCCGACGAGCTGGTGCGCGCCCTGGAGACGGTCGCGCGGGGGGAGGCCCTGCTCGACCCAGCCATGATGAACAAGGCGTTCGCACGGCTCCGTGAGGCTGCCCGCAAGGACCGTGGCGACGCGTTCAAGATGCTGACCGAGCAGGAAGTCAAGATCCTGGCGCTCGTTGCCCGTGGGCGGACCAACCGCGAGATCGCGTCGGAGCTGTACCTCTCAGAGAAGACGGTCCGCAACTACGTCTCCTCGATCCTCGGCAAGCTCAACATCTCACACCGCGCCCAGGCGGCAGCGTACGCCGTGAGCCACGGGCTGCCGGGGGTGGGCGCGGAGAGCGAGTAGCACGCAGGGCGAGCAGCGCGGACGAGGTAACCCGCGGACGAGGTAGCCCGCGGACTGGCACGACGACGTGGCGGATGCCCCTATGACGCGGCGGATGCCCCGGCGATGTCCGCGCCACACGGCGGGTTCACCATGGCCGTGCGGACCTGCTCGGCAAGCCCGTTCGGCCCGGCCGACTTGAGCTGATACCGGCCGCCGGCGTGGAGCACCAGCTCCTCAGCTCGCGGATCGCGCAGCGACGCCAGCGCGATCAGCCGCGCGCCCACGTCCTCGGTGGCCTCGATGGCGGCGCGCAGCTCCGCCAGGCCCAGCTGGCTCAGGTCCAGCACCAGCACATCCGGGTGCGCGTCGATGATCGCGCGGGGGCTGAAGGCAGACCCCGTCACCGCGAGCGCAGGCGACCTGCTCAGGTACATCACCAGCTGTTGCCGCACGGCATCATGCTGACTGACGACCAGTGTCTGAACGGCGCAGCCCAGCGCGTAATGCGCGCTCTGCTCTTTCTGAGATCTGCTGCTCATGGCGCCGCTCGCCTCCGCGCAGCCTGACGCTGGGAATAGGGAACCAGCGACCGACTGCCTACCTTCATGCTCAAGATTACGTATCCGGCCGGGCTGGTGAGTCGTGTCGGATGTCCCCATCTGCCCGGGACACTTCTGCCGCCTACGCCTCTGGTGAACGGCCCCCGAGGCCAGAATCCGGCCGATTCCGGCCCGATTCGGCAGCTATCCGTCCCCGCAGGCCGCCCGTCGCCGTTGTAGTCAGAATGTCCAGCGTGTGCGCCGGGCCACGGAGCTGCTATGCCAAAGTACGATGTTCGCTGTCAAACCTGTGGTTCTTGCTTTGAGTCGTCGCGTTCCTTTGACGAAGCGTCTGCGCCAGCCGTCTGCCCCCACGACGGCGACGCGGCCATCCGCCTCTTCTCCCCGCCGCTCGATCTGCTGATGGACAACCGCGAGCCGGCCGCCCCCTCCGGCCGCGTGACGATCCCCCCGGGGGCGCTGTCCTGCCACGATCACGGCCCGCCCGTCAGCCCGCACGACGACGAGTCAGGCCGCCACTGACACGCGCACGGCTACGATGCCGAGCCGGCAGCCGAACAGGCAGGCGCACCCCACAGCCACCCGCACGGGCACAGGCATGCCCACAGGCACGGAGCGCGCCCACATGGGCACCGCCACGGGCGTACTCACGGGCACGGGACGCACACGCACCCGTAGCGAGGGAGGGTACCCTCCGCAGCGAGGGAGCGTACCCTCCGCCCGTTCATCGGCGGAATTGGCGGGCGACACGCCCGCGCGATACGGGTGGGTATGCCCCGCGCTACGACTGGCTGCTCAGCGGTGACGCCTGCCGACTCGGCGAGATGATGGCTGTGCGGAGGTCTGGCTGCGCCGCCGCCGCCGCCACCGCCATCACGACCAGCAGCGCGCCCATCACCCCGAGCGTGATCGGCGCGCCGACGAAGTCTGTTCCGACGCCGGCGATCATCGTCCCCAGCGGGATCAGCCCACGATTCATGAACAGCGTGCTGACGATCCGCCCACGGAACTCCGGATCGACCTCTTCCTGAATGATCGAGTTGTTCAGCGCCATGAACATCTGCTGCCCGAAGCCCACCCCGAACAGGGCGCTCGCGGACAGCCACAGCCACGGCGAGAGCGCGAACGACGAGATCATCGTGCCGAACAGGACCAGCCCCACCAGCATCAGCCGGCGCCGCCCTTGCGTCGGCCCGCGAGACGCCACGAAGATCGCGCCGCACACCGCGCCCAGCGCCGCACAGGCGGTCAGCAGCCCCAGCCCCGGCCCGCCGATGTTCAGGATATCCTTCGCGAAGACCGTCAGCATCGTCATGTACGGGTTGCCGAGCATGATCGGCACCAGCGCCAGGATCACCAGCGTCCGCAGCGACGAGTTGCCTCGCAGGTACTGCACCCCGCCCAGCAGATCGGACGTCATGCTCTTCCGGGGGCGCGGCTGACGGGGCGGGAACCGCATCTGCATCAGGCCGATCAGCACGGCCACAAAGCTCAGGCCATTGACGTAAAACGCCCCGGCCACCCCCACTGTCACGATCAGCATGCCGCCGATCATCGGCCCGATGATGCGCGTCAGATTCATCGTCGCCGAGTTCAGCGCGATGGCGTTCGTCAGCAGCTCGCGCGGGACAAGATCGGAGATCAGCGACTGCCGGGCCGGCTGGTTGAACGACATCATGACGCCCCGGCCGACCGCCACCACCAGCACCATCCAGAACTGGACGATACCCGTGCTGACCACCACGGCCAGCGCCAGGGCCAGCACCATCGCCACCGATTGGGTGATGAACAGCAGCGTCCGGCGCTCGACGCGGTCCGCCGCCACGCCGCCAATCAGGGTGAAGAGGGTAATCGGGACCAGCCGGCACATGTTCAGGAGCGCCAGCGCCAGGGCCGAGCCAGTCAGATCGTAGACCAGCCAGTTGAGCGCGATCTGATCCATCCAGTCACCCGACTGGGAGATCAGCGTCCCACTCCAGAGCAGACGGTAGTTGCGGTGGCGCAGCGAGGCGAACGTGTCCGGGAGCCGAAAGGGCGACCGTGAGGGGGCGTTGGGAACGGCGGTCACAGCCAGGTCATCGCTCGCGGATACGCGCACCTCGTTCGCCATGCAGCCGCCTCCCAGGTCAAGCTCACACCCACCACCGACCAGCGCCACGCCTCACCGACCAGCGCCACGCCAGCCCTGTCCGCCACGGCCGGCCAGCAGCATCCGCCGGCCAGCAGCCGTCTACCAGCGGCGAGCGCCGCCAGCCGCCGCTCGCTGAACCGTTTCACTATAGCGTGGGCGTGCCTCCGGTTCACCCCCCCGTGACCGCCGCGAGAGGTGGCGCGCAGACGAGCTTCGTGCGCCGCCGCGCACGCTCTGCGGCACGCATCGGCGAGAGCGCGGCTGCCCAGGCCGAGACGGTCGTCGGTCGTCGCGGAAATGTGCCCGTTCTACATGACAGAAACAACACCAGGGCATCCCTCCACTGGTAGCGTCTCTCGTTAGTCTCTATGGGCACAATCTCGAACAAGATGAGCGCATCGCGGCACGGGAGAGGCGATGCACCTAGACGCCTGGGGTGGCGGTGTGGAGGCGCAACAAGATGGCAGCGGCAGTCCAGCCGGCCGAATTACCTGTCAGCAATGTCTATGTTGCGCGGCAGCCGATTTTTGACATCCACGCCAAGATCTACGGCTACGAGCTCCTCTACCGCGCGAACATGGAGAACCGCTTCCACTCCGCCGACGGCGAGGAAGCCTCGCTCTCGGTGCTCTCGAACAGCGCGTTCGTCTTTGGCGTCGATGCGCTGGCCGGCAATGGCAAGGCGTTCGTCAACTTCACCCGCAAGGCCTTGCTTGCGGATTATGCCCGCATCTTCCCGGCCAAGACGCTCGTCGTCGAGGTGCTCGAAGGCGTCGAGGTGGATGACCATGTGCGCGAGGCCTGCCTCCGCCTCAAGCACGACGGCTACCTCATCGCGCTGGACGACTGGGATCCGCACGGATCGACCGGCCCCCTGCTGAACCTCGCCGACATCATCAAGATCGACTTCATGGCGTTTGGCCGTAAGATGCGGCAGGCGTTGGGCGCGGACCTTTCCCGGCGCGGCATCACCCTGTTGGCCGAGAAGGTCGAGACGCAGGACGACGCCGACCAGGCTCGCGATTTCGGGTACACCTACACCCAGGGGTACTTCTACGCCCGCCCCGAGATCAGGGTCGGGACGCGGTCCTCCGGCTTCAAGCCGCACCGGCTGCAGCTGCTGGGCGTCCTCAACAGCGGAGACCCAGACCTGGACACGATCGAGGAGTTGCTGCGGCACGATCCGGCCCTCTCGTTCCAGATCATCAGCTACCTGAACTCGGCGGCGTTCGGGCTGCGCTCGCGCGTCACCACCATTCGGCAGGCCATCTTCCTGCTCGGGCAGGCTGGCGTGCGGACCTGGGCCACCGTGGCGATCCTCGCGGACGCCGGCTCGGATCGCCCCAACGAGCTGATCGTCACGTCCGTGGCGCGCGGGCGCTTCTGCGAGCTGGCGGGCACCGCGGCCGGCCTCGGCGCGCGCCATCACGATCTCTCGCTGCTGGGCCTGTTCTCGATGATCGACGCGATTGTTGCCCGGCCGCTGGCCCCGACCCTCGAAGCCGTCTGCCTGCCGGCCGACGTCACGGCGGGCATCCTCGGAGAGCCAGGGCAGATGGCGGACCTGCTCAACCTGGCCCGCGCCTACGAGCGCGCGGAGTGGGGCGCCGTCGAGACGCTCGCCGAGCGGCTGGGGCTGCCGCTGTCCGCCGTCCCCCAGATCTACCTCGACGCCGTCGAGTGGGGGAACCGCACGCACTCGATAGGCTGACAGAGCGCGGCGGCCCGCCCCCACGAGCGTACACTCCCTGTCCCCGCGCCTGGCATGGCATGGCCTCTGCATACGCTCTCCGCAAGACCTCATCGATCTTGTGGAGGCACAC
Organism: Chloroflexota bacterium; assembly: GCA_020850535.1. NCBI lineage: Bacteria > Bacillati > Chloroflexota > Chloroflexota bacterium. The sequence goes on along the minus strand of JADZEM010000016.1, from coordinate 64,340 downwards.
ACTCATGAGTCAGGTCAACGTCAACCCTGGTTCGGCCCCGGTCCGCGAGGACACGGGCGACCGAACAGCCGCGGCCGGCATCAACTTCGCCACGGTGCTTATCGTGCTGGCCGTGGTGGTGGCCGTGCTCTGGTTCTTGTTCAGCGGCCCGGTCGGCACGCTGTTCCGGGGCGGCAACGTGGACGTGAACATCAACACGCCAGCGCAGACGCAGCCGGCCGCACCGTCCGCCCCGAACGTGACCAACCCGGCGTCTGGCGCTCCGGCCAGCAAGCCGTAAGGCGAGTAGCGAGCAAGGCTCACGGAAAGGGCCCGCTCCCTTGCTGGGAAGCGGGCCTCTTCTTCAGGTCAGTGGCTACGAGGGGCAGACTGCTTTCCAGAGATAGCGATGGTGGCGAATTTCGACTCCGTCAGGCGTGCCGTACTCAGAGAAGATGCGCGCCAGGATAGGGTGCACGTCAGCAAGCGAGGGCACTTCATCGGCGGCGCAACCCCAGGTCAACCAGATGTACAGCTGTTCCGGATCAGGGAGAACCTCCGGTACGTCAAAGCTCCACCAGCTGTCCAGAGCAAGCTGCGCCGTCTGAAGTCGCTGCTCGATGGCCGGGCGCGCCCAGTTCGGATCGAGCGCGTCCTCCCACTGCAACGCAGCAGGCAGCCGTGAGTGCCAGCGTGTCAGCGGAACCGCATCCGGGACCAGCATCAGCAGGATTGCCCCAGGCCTTGCAACACGCCTGGCATCCTCAATCCAGTGGAACGGCCCCTTGCTACAGATCAACAGGTCGAACGCGTGGTCAGCGGCCGGGAGGCGCACCCGCCCACCGTTCACCGCCGCCGACGAATCGTGGCAGACGAAGGTCGCATTGGAGACGGCACGCTCACGAGCGGCACGCTGCGCAATCTCGATCCAGGCAGCCGTGCGATCGTACCCCAGCACGGACCGCACCTGGGATGCAACGATGAGGCTCATGTCGCCGTGGCCACACGCTGCATCCAGAACATCCATGTCTGGGCGCGCGTGCTGCCGCACCAGTTCTACGTACGCGTCCTCCCCGTGCCAGTCTGGGAGCATTGAGCGCCACGGATACTGATACCCCTCCTGAAGTGTGGCGAGGCGGTCGTACCAGACTGCAGTCTGCCGGTCCGTTCGCATGTCGCCCTCCACTCGCGTTCAGGCTCAAGCGTCTGAACTGCTTGAGCCCTGGCCTAACATCGTCGGGGCGCTGAAACATCAGCGGAAATCGTGGGAGGGGACAGATGGGGCTGGCCGGCCGTCCGGCCCACCTGTGTCACTATCCGTGCCACCCTCAAGGACGCTGAACGGCCACGCCTTCCGCACAATGACGTCCATGACGATGCCCTCCCGCTGAAGGATCCCCTCAATGATGAGCAGCGGCTCACCGCGCAGCGCCCGCGTGAGCGCGTGGTAGACCTGGGGCTGCACGATGACGTTGACCAGCCCGGTCTCATCTTCCAGCGTCATGAACATGAAGTCGTTGGCCGTCTCCGGGCGCTGCCGGCAGATCACGATGCCGCCGATCCTGACCGGGCCGCCTCGGCGGTGCTCCAGCTCGGCGGCCGTACGGACGTTGTGCAGGCGCAGACGCGGCCGGTAGAAGCTGACAAGGTGGCGGTCCACCGAGAGGCCCAGGCCGCCATAGTCGGCGCGGGTGGCCTCCCAGGCGCCCATCGGCGGGAGGTCCGCGCGCTCAGCCAGTTGATCCGCGAGGCCGGGCAAATGCTGCGGGCTGCTCAGGCCGGCCAGCTCCCCGGCCTGCCAGATCGCTGCTCGCCGCTCGTCGAAGCGCAGGAACGCCCCGACCTCCGCCAGCCGCTCGACGGCGTCTCGACCCAGCCCCGTCCGCCGTACAAAGTCCGCGATGGACTGGTACGGCCCGCGTGCACGCTCCCGTTCCAGCGCCTCACGGGCGTGCGGACCCAGCCCGCGCACCATGTTGAAGCCGAGCCGAAGCGAGGTGACCTCACCCCGCACCCCCCGCCCCGCGTGCGGGAGAGGATGTCGACGAAGTCGATATTCGCGCCGCGCAGCGGGGCGGGGGGTGCGGGGTTCCTGATCGGGGGTGGGGGGCACATCTTCCAACGCACACTCCCACCCGCTCGCGTTCACGTCCACGGGCAGCACCCGCACCCCGTGCCGGCTGGCGTCCCAGATCAGCGTGTGCGGCGCGTAGAACCCCATCGGCTGGCTGTTCAGGAGCGCGCCCAGGTACTCGGCCGGATAGTTCAGCTTGAGGGTGGCCGAGACCAGCGCCAGGTGTGCGAACGGGTAGGCATGGGCGCGCGGGAAGCCGTACCCGGCAAACCCGATGACCATCCGGCGGATCTCCTCGGCCAGGGCCTGCGAGCGCCCGAGCTTCAGCATCCGCTGCACCATATCCTCGCAGAGCGCCTCCATCGCCTCGTAGGAGCGCTTGTGGGTCATGGCGCGGCGGAACTGCTCGGCCTCGCCCAGGGTGTAGCCGGCCATGATCTGGGCCACCTGCATCGCCTGCTCCTGCCAGAGCAGCACACCCGAGGTCTGCTCCAGCACAGGTTGCAGCTCCGGGTGGGGGTAGGTGATCGGCTCCAGGCCGCGCCGCCGCCGCGCGATCCGGCCGCCGGCGCCCGTCGCGCCCGGGCCGGGGCGGATCGCCCCGACGCTGATCGCCACGTCGCTGAGGGTGCGCGGCTCGAGCCTGGGCAGGAAGCTGATCTGCGCGCGCGACTCGATCTGGAACAGGCCGATGGTGTCGCCTTTGCAGATGCTGTCGTAGACGCGCTCGTCGTAGCGGAAGCCGTGCAGCCGGAGTGGCTCCTCGCCGCGCGCCTCCAGTTGCTCGAAGACCCGCGAGATGACTTTCAGCATCCCCAGGCCCAGCAGATCGAGCTTGATCAGGTGGACCTCGAACAGCTCGGCCAGCAGCACGATGTCGTCTTTGTCCCAGGGGATGATGGTGCGGCCCGGCATCCGCGCCGGCTGGTTGTGCACCACCTCGTGCAAGGAGCGCGCCGAGATGACCATGCCGCCGACATGAATCGAGAGGTGGCGCGGCGCGTTGACGAGCTGCTGACAGAGCGAGATCAGGAGCGTCGCCGTGCGACCGTCAACGGGCAGGCCGCTGCCGCCGGTCTCCAGCAGCGTGTCGAGGGATCGGCGGTCGTACAGGTCGACGGTCTTGGCGAGCACGTCGATCTGGTGCTGTGGCAGCCCCATCGCGAACGCGACATCCCGGATGGCGCTCCTGGCGCGGTAGGTGTTCACCTCACAGACCATCGAGACGCGGGCGCGGCCATACGTCTCGTAGACGTACTGGATCACGCGCTCGCGGTCCTCATGCGCGATGTCCAGGTCGATGTCGGGATACTCCTTGCGCTCCGGCGAGGCGAACCGCTCGAAGAGGAGGCCGTGCTCCAGCGGGTCGATGGGGCACAACCCCAGGCAGTAGAGCAGCACGGAGGCCGGCGCAGACCCCCGGATGCTGACGAGGATGCGCTCCCGGCGGCAGAAATCGACGATGTCCTTGAAGACCAGCAGGTAGCCCGGCAAGTTCAGGAGCTGGACGATCTCCAGCTCCTGCACGATGCGGTCATGGACGTCCCGCGTGATGCGCGGATAGTAGCAGCGCGCGCCCTGCCAGACTTCTTCTACCAGGATGTCGTACGGGTCACGGCCCGGCGGGAGGTTGTCCGGCAGCGGGAACTCGTAGTGGAGATCGGCCAGGGTGAATGCGCAGCGCCGCGCGATCTCGACGGTCCTGGTCAACTCCTCCGTGTGCCCCCGGAACAGGTGCGCCATCTCGTCCGGCCCTTTCAGGCAGCGCTCGTCGTTGGGGAAGAGCAGTGGCGGCTCCGCGCCGGCCGGTTGGGCCGCCTGCTCCAGCGGCACGCGCAGGCGGATCGCCGTCACCACGTCGTGCAGCAGGGCGCGGTCCCTGGTGGCGTAGTGCACGGCGTTCGCGGCGACGGTCTTGAGGCCGCGCGCCTCGGCCGCCCGCCGCAGCCGGGCGTTGTGGCGCTCCTCGCCCGGCACGAGGTGGCGGTTGATCTCGACGTACAGATCCTCGTCGAGGATGTATCGCTGGTACTCGGCCAGCCGCTCGGCCAGCGCGTCCTCGAAGGCGGAGGCCGGCCGCACCAGCGCGATCAGGCCCTCGGTACGGTCGGCCAGGAGGTGCAGCGGGATGTGTGGATGCCCCTCACCCCCCGGCCGGGGGGTGAGGGGTTCACACGGGGTGAGCGGCAACTGACGGATGTCATCCGGAGCCAGCGTCTGCCGGTGCGCCCGGTCGATGAGCCAGCACAGGTTCCGGTAGCCCGTCAGGTTCTGCACCAGCAACACGATGCGCTCGTCGCCCTCCAGCAGCAGCTCGGCCCCGAGGATCACCTGGATGGACGGCTCGCCGCGCAGCGCTCGCGCCTTCGCGGCCGCCGCGAACCGCACCACGCCATACAGCCCGTGGCTGTCCGTCAGCGCGATGGCCGACAGCCCCAGCTCGATGGCCCGTTCCACCAGCGCTTCCGGATCTGACGTGCCGTCCAGGAACGAGAAGTTGCTGTGGCAGTGCAGCTCGGCGTAGCCAAGCGCCCCGACGCCCGACTTGGTGTCTGACCCACGGTCTGACTCGGTGTCTGGCATCAGTCGAACGTCCCGAGCAGCAGCCAGCGGTCGGTCAGACGGTCGTGCACCAGCCAGCAGGCTGTGCCGTCCGCCAGCACCACGTGGTAGGCGTCCCGGGCGACAGGCTCGGCCACCCAGCGCTCCACCAGCCGCCACGGCCCGGCCGCCTGCACGATGCGCCGCACCCGCTTCCCCTGGGTGACGCTGCCGGGCCGCCGCCGCCCGTTCGGCTGCCGGCCCCCCCGGTCAATCTGAACCTCCTCCGGGACGGCAGCCAGCGAAAGCAGCCAGACCTCACCCCCCGGCCCGGTGGCCCGACTGGGGCGGAGGGTGAGGGCCTTCGTCTGCCGTCCGGCCAGCTTTCGCCCCCCTCGCCGTGTCGGAGAGGCGGGGGGCGCGGCGAGCAGCGCCGTGGAGGTCAGCTCGCGCCAGCGGAACGCCTGCTCTGGCCGCCGCGACGCCACCAGCTCGGCCTGCTGCACACACGTCTCGCCCCAGCGCGTCTGCAGCCGGGCCAGCGTCCGCGCAGCCGAGAGCAGCCGCTCTGGCTCAGGCGTGCGGCCGTCCTCGCCGGGCAGCAGCGCCAGCTGCCGGCCACCCAACGGCCCCAGCTCCTCCGCTTCCACCAGCAGGCCGCGCACGCCCCGCTGCCGCCCGGTGTGCGGATCGCGGAAGCGCTCCGGTCGCAGCCCCTCCACATGCCAGCGCAGATGCTCCAGCAGCGTCGAGCCAGAGGCCCCTGGCTCGGCCAGCCGCACGATGGAGACGACCGTCCCCTCGTCGGACAAGCCGTCTGCGTCTGCCGCACGTCGGTGGTCGCCTTCTGCCGCCCCGTCGTCTCCGTCGATCCCGCTCAGGTCGTCGCCGGTCGTCAGCCCGGCCGCGTCCAGCAGCCACACGATTCGCAGCCGGCCACAACCCAGCCCATGCTGCGCCAGCCGCACGCTCAGCCGGTCGGCCAGCCGCTTCAGCAGGAACAGCAGCCGATCCAGACTCGTCTCGACCCACTCCAGATCGAGCGCATCGTGCAGCTGGAGCGGCATCGGACGGGGGCGCAGCGGCCCCTCGTCGTGGCCGGCCGCCAGCGCCCGGGCCACCACGCCATCCGGCCCGAAGCGGTGGCGCAGCGCGTTGCCGGGCAGCCGGCCGACATCCGCCAGCGTCCGCGCCCCGAGCGCCGTCAGCCGCTCGCGCGCCTCCCGGGGCAGCGGCAGCACGGAGACGGGCAGCGGGGCCAGGAAGGCGGCGTCCCCACCGGGCGGAACGACCTCACCCCCCCACAGCGCCGCCAGCAACGCTGCGTACCGTCCATCGGCGATCCCCACCTGCGCCGCATGTCCCGCTTGCTCCCACAGCTCCCGCACGATCAGCCGTGCCAGCCGCGCCTCGGAGCCGTACAGCGCCACCAGGCCGGTCCCATCCAGAAAGACCGCGTACCGCGCAGACGGCTCGTGGCGCGTGGCCGCCGATGCATCCGCCGGATCGGCGCTCCACTCGACAACCGGGCTCAAGGCGGCCAGGACCGCCAGCACCGGCTCGATGGCCTGCGCGTACGCCGCCGGCGCATCCGCCCGATACGACACGTCCGGCCACCGCACCTCCGCCTCGCGCAACGCCAGCCCCACGTAGGTGCTGGGTTCTGGGTTTCGGGTTTCAGGAGATGTCTCCCCAGAACCCGAAACCTGACGCCCAGCACCCAGGTCAGGCGGTTCGAGCAGCGGGCGACGCCGCCGGCTCGGATCGAACACCGAGATCGGCCGCCCCAGCGGGTCCGGTCGCTCGCGCGCCTCCACCTCCGAGCGGAAGCGCGGCAGCCAGACACAGATGGTCCGCCGGTGGGCAGGCTCCGGCTCGGCCGGAGGGCTGCTGTCCAGCATGCCGGGCATGCGGGCCTGGCATGTGCGGTCCTGGAGCGCTTCCGCCGACGCGTTCGGTCCGGCCAGCGGCGGCGGCGATCCCGCCCCGAACTGCTTCCCGCGTGGATGCTTCACGGCCGGGCGTCCAGAACGCGCCCTCGCGCAGACCGTCTGGCCCCATGCCCGAGGCGTCCACCGCCCGATGCTGTTCGAGACGCAGCTCCCACTCCTGGCCGGGTTGCGCGCCACGGAGCCGCTCGGTGCGGAGGCGCGGGGAGACGCCCGCCAGCTCGCCATCCTGCCAGCGCCACTCCCAGGCCGTCACCCGCAGCCGCACATCGGCGCTCGGGAAGAGCCGGTCGGCGTCGGAGTCCGCGTGCTCGGCCAGCCTGCTGCCCGACGCCCGACGCCGATCCGTCACCAGCGCCAGCAGCGTGGTTTTCGAGCGCGCGGCCAGCGTCGAGAGCCTCACCGAGTCCAGCCCGCGCGGACGCGTCTTCCACTCCAGCGGCCACAACACCGCGTCGAAGCCGGCGCTCGCCAGCAGCAGCGAGACGGCCTCGACTGCCTCTCGTCGGTCTGGCGGGCGCACCACCACCAGCCGGGCCAGGTCGAGCCCGCTCGCGGCGGCGGCCGGCGGGTAGAACGTCCCTGCCTGATCCACCACGGCCACCAGCCCGCCCCGCGAGGCCGCCGCCAGCCAGAGCAGCGCCACGCCCAGCTTGCCGCACGAGTCCGGCCCACGCAGCTCCAGCAGGTTCGGCCGTAGGTAGCCTTCCGCGCCCGGCCACCAGGGCGGCAAGGCCGGCTGCGCGGTGTGCCGCGCCCGCAACGCCAGCATGCCCGACGCGCGTGGGCCGTTGTACCCACGGGTCAGGCTGTGCGAGCCCCAGCGCTCCTGCACCGCGCCGAGGACTGCGGAGATCGCGCTTGCTGTATCGCGTGACATGGTGAGTCATCAATGATCAGGAGTCAGGGAGCATACTTGCGGATCGTCGATTACTATCATACATGCGACTTCCAATTGTCATTATGAGCGCAGCGAAGGGCCTCCCCCGCTGACGCGGTCGTTGACGGTCAGTGGGCAATGTGCAAGATGACGCGCGACACGAACCTTGACGGTCAGCGGGTGAGGTCCTTCGCTGCGCTCAGGATGACATGGAGAGTTGCGTTTTTACTCCATCGCAGCGGCGCACGTCAGCCGGTATGCTTCCACGATCCACCACCCTCGATCCACGATCCACCACCCTCGATCCACGATCCACGACCCACCACCCACGGCCCTCGATCCACGGCCCACCACCCCCGCTCACGCCGCCTCCACCAGCTTCACCAGCCCGAGCCGCTGATACCCTCGCCGCTGGCTGATCTTCCCCACTTCCTCCCGCACATCCTGCACGTACACCGCGTAGCTCGCCCCGTCCAGGTCCACCAGCGTCACCGTCCCCGCCACCCCTGCCGCCGTCCACAACGCCGACGACAGCTGCGCACCCGTCAGCGGCTCCGCCGCCTGGTCCAGCGTCACCAGCGGCAGCTCAGGCGTCCCCTCCAGAATGACCGCCAGCTCCCACTCGCGCGCCAGCGTCGGGCGCGGCACGTACCGCAGGCCGACCTCATGCACCACCGGCGACCCGTTCCCCGCCGAGGACGTCGTCAGCACCAGCCGCAGCGCGATCAGCCGCCCCGTCACGCTCGCGCCAAACTGGTACGTCGCCGTCGTCGCCCCCACCGTCGACAGCGTCCCCAGCGTCGTCCACCCGCCCGTGTCCTCCAGCCGGTACTGCACCGCCACCGCCTGCCCAGACGCCAGCGCCGACGTCACCAGCGTCACGCTCTTCAGCAGCTTCGGCACCCCCGGCAGCCCGCACGAGATCAGCCCGCTCTCCACCGTCCCCGACGTCCGCACCCCAGACGCCACCCGCCACACCGTCCCCTGCGCCCCCACCGTCGTCCGCTGCGTCCCCACGTACAGCTGGTCGTTGTACGCCGCCAGCGCCCGCGACGCCGTCCCAGGCACCCCCGTCGCCGGGCGCGACCACGCCCGCCCGTCGTACCGCAGCAACAGGATGCCCCCAGCGTCCACCGTCGCCACCCACAGCGCCCCGTTCCACACCGCCATCCCCCGGATGTCCCCCGTGTGCGGCACCAGCGGCGTCCCCAGCTGCAGCACCCGCGTCAGCTGCGCGCCGTCCCACCTCAGCACCTGCCCGCCCGGCGAGCAGCCCAGGTACAGCGCCCCGTCGAACGCCACCGCGCTCCAGCAGAACACCCCGTCCAGCCGCACATGCTGCCGCCACACCCCGCCCGAGCCGCTGTCGTCCACCGAGTACAGCCCCAGCCGCGGCGATCCGCCAGCCTGGCTCGCCACGAAGTACAGCCGCCCGTTCAGCACCGCCGAGGCCAGCGGGAACAGCTCCTCAAAGTCGAACTGTCCCGCCGAGAGCGCCCCACCGTCCCAGTAGTACGCCCGAGACACGCCGTTCGTGCCCGTCCCCGAACTGCCCACATACAGGTACTGCGCCGCCTGCCGGTAGTGCGTCCGCAGCGTCCACACCCCCGTGGACCCCGCCACCGTGAACGCCGTCGGCGCGTTCACCCAGCCCGTCGTGTACGACCCCACCACGCCCGTCCCCTGGCAGCCGTAATAGAGCCGGTTCATGAAGATGTCCATGCTCCGGACCGCCGCCCCCGTGTTCACCAGCGCCGTGAAGGCCGCCCCGTCGTAGCGGTACAGCTGCCCGTTCGACAGCCCAATCATCAGGTTCCCGTTGAACACCGCCAGGCAGCAGCTCTCGTCCGCGCCGTAGTCCACCAGGGGAGCTGCCAGCTCCGCGCCCAGCCGCACCGCCCCCGGCAACGACCAGATGTCGATGTCCGATCCCGAGCGGTAGCGGCTCGGGGTGGCCTCGTCATAGCTGACCACCCCCTCGCCGCCAGACCAGTCCGAGAGCACCAGCAGCTGCTCGGGGCCGCGCAGGTCGCCGAAGTCCACCGAGCCCTCGGTCTGCTTGCTCGGGAACGGCTCCCGGATGCGCTTCTGGTAGCGGTCCAGGTCGAGCACGTAACCCTGACCGTTCAGCGAAACGTGATACTGCGTCACGGGCGCACCCCCCAAAACCCCAGGCGCAACAGCAAAGACACACGCCCGAGCACCCTCGGTATAGATCATTTGTTCTATACCGTTCGGGGTTTTGCGCCACTCGCACCAGCCCAACTGTCAAGTTGCCGCCTGTTCCTCGTCGTTCGGGCAGTGCGTCCCGGGCATGATCGAGGCATGCCACGTGCATCGTCTTTGTGCAGCAGCGTTTTAGGAGGACGTCCCACGATGGCACGCAACGACGATGCACAGCACCACCACCAGCACGACGAGGAGATGGGGTCGGCCGGCCGACCCACTGGCCTCGACGAGCACGAGCCTTCGGCAACGGGCACGGCCGGCGTCTACGCCACGCCCATCCATGAGGAAGGCGAGGAGGCCGCCGCCGAAGGCGAGAAGCAGGCCGGCAGCCGCACAACGCGCTGAGGACACACGCCAGCCGGGGCCGTCACGCCCCGGCTGCGGGCTCCGGCGTCAGTTCGGCGCTGGCGCCGAGGCCGTCAGCGAGGCGTCGCGCGCCCGGAAGTACCGCGCCAGGTTCAGCACCCGCTCCACGTCCGTCCCGTACCGTTCGAGCGCCTGCCGCACCGCCGGCCCGTCGATCTGGTCATCTGCACCGAGCGTCCGGAGATACCGCGCTGCCGAGGCCAGCGAGTCCACGAACCCGCAGATATCCGCGATGCCGTCCCCGTTACCGTCCACGCCGACCTCGTCAAACGTCGGCCGCTTGAACTGGAACGGCCCGACAGCGCCCGAGCCGTCAAGGTTCGGCCAGCAGCCGTCCGTTGCCGCACTCGACTCGATCTGGTGGAGCGCTTCCAGCAGGTACGGGTCGATGCGGTGCTCGGCCGCCGCCACCCGGTACCACGCCACCGGACGAACGCCATCCACACCGGCCAGTTGGCTGACCGTCGGCGGCAGAGGCTGCTGACGGGCATACACTACCCCGACGCCATCCTGCGCGTAGGCCGTGCGCGTCTGCGCCGAGGCCAGCGCGATGGTCACCAGCTCGTCGGCCTCGCGCTGGCCCCGCCGGGGCGCCCACTGATACGTCATCACCATCAGCAGCGGCGTCACCAGCGTCAGGACGATGACCATCCGGCCAAAATACCGCCGCATGTAGGCAAACACCGATAGCTCTGCGATCCGCCGCCTTCGTACCGTGGCGGCAGTCCAGAGCACCGGGCGCGCCTGTCTTCGTCCTGACTGAGTTCGTCCTGAACGCCGGTCCATACCCACCTCGTGCCAAAACGAGCGCACGAGAAGTCCGACGACAGGATGATACCCGGCCCGCGCCGTGCGTGCCGCATCTACAACCGAATTCGCCACAATTTCCAACGAAACGCAGGGGGGCCGGTCGTGCAAACGCAGCGCCTGCAACCCCAGTGCAACGGCCGGGCTGCCCCAGTGCAACGGCCGGGCTGCCCCAGTGCAACGGCCGGGCTGCCCCAGTGCAACGGCCGGGCCGCCCCAGTGCAACGGCCGGGCCGCTCCGGCGCCCGGCCGGCCCTCAGCCTCGCTGGATGATGACGTGCTCCTCACCGCAGATCCGCCGCAATTCGGCGGTCAGATCGGCCGTCAGCCGGACCCGGTAGTCCGGGTCACTCACCCGGAACCGGCCCTCCGGCAGCACCACCACCACCTCGCACGGCGATTGCCCCTCCAGCCCGCCGAGCACGTGGTCCAGGTGCTGGATCTTGGTGATGTCCGCCGCGTCGTTCTCGGTGCGAGGGATCAGCAGGCGCACCCGCTGCACGACCACCTCGGGGGCCATCGTCCGCACGTTCAGGTTGTGGTTGACGTAGCCACCACTGCCGTTGCCGTTGCTCTGTCCATTGCCGTTGCTCTGTCCGTTGCCATGGCTCTGTCCGTTGCCATGGCTGCCATTCCCGTTCGACGAGCCGTGGCCGTTGGATGCCCCGTTCCCGTTGCCGTTCTGGGCCGCCGGATCTTTCTTCGGCCGCCAGGCGGCGCGCGGATTCGGGTCCACCGTCACCGTCGGCTGGTAGATCCGCACGTCCTCGTCGGCCGCCTTCTCCAGGTCCGCGCCAAGCTGCGGCTCCTCGACGCCCTCGGCGATGATCTGGAGGCGGTCGTCACGGGCATCGACCTTCCCCTGCACCACCAGGATGGCGTCCTCCCGCCACAATTCAGCGTACTGCTGGAACGTCTTCGGGAACCCGACCACCTCAACGCTGCCGTGGAGGTCTTCCAGCGTCAGCACGCCCATCGTGTCGCCCTTGCGGGTCGTGATCCGCCGGATCGAGGCCACGATGCCGGCCACCGTCACCTGCTTCTCGGCGATGTCCGTGCTGATGGCGCTGGTGAGGGTGTACTTGCTGCTGGCGAACCAGCGCGCCGCGTCCATGAACGGATGATCCGAGAGGAAGACGCCAATCGCCTCCTTCTCCCAGGTGAGCTTCTCGCGCCGCCCGACCTCCGCAACCACCGGCAGCGGCGTTTCAAAGACCGTCGAGCTGTCGTTGTCGCCGCCGCCGAACATGCTGAACATGTCCACCTGGCCGGTGCTGGCGGCCTTCTGGGAGCGCTGCCCGTTGCCCATGCAGGCGTCGATGCCGGCCAACACCCGCTCGCGCGGCCCGAACTCGTCCATCGCTCCGCACTTGACCAGCGCTTCGATCACCCGCTTGTTCACCATGCGGAGATCGACGCGGCTGCAGAAATCGTCCAGCGACTTGAACGGACCGTTCTTCTCGCGCTCGGCCACGACGGACTCGACAGCCCCCTCGCCGACGTTCTTGATGGCCGCCAGCCCGAAGCGGATACCGTGCGTGAACTTGCCCGGGTTGGCCAGCGTCTCGACCGTGAAACGGACCTGGCTGTAGTTGATGCTCGGCAGCAGGATCTCGACGTCCATCCGCCGGCACTCGCCCAGCGCCGAGACGATCTTCTCAGGCTTGGCAACATCCGTCGTCAGGACGGCGGCCATCCATTCGACCGGATAATTCGCCTTCAGATACGCCGTCTGATACGCAACAAAGGCGTAACAAAACGCGTGCGATTTGTTAAAGGCGTAGCCGGCGAATGGCTCGATGTACTCCCACAGTTTCTCGGCGGTTTCGACCGGATAGCCGCGCTCCTTTGCCCCATCGATGAAGCGCGAGCGCTCGCTCCGCATCACCTCGGGGTCTTTCTTCCCCATGGCGCGGCGCAGGATGTCGGCCTGCCCCAGCGAGTACCCGGCCACCCGCTGCACGATCTGCAGCACCTGATCCTGGTAGACGATGATCCCGTACGTCTCGTCCAGCAGGTCTTCCAGCGAGGCGTCCGGATACTCGACGTGCTGGCGGCCCTCCTTGCGGGCGATGTAGTTCGGGATGTGGGCCATCGGGCCAGGGCGGTAGAGCGCCACCATCGCCGCAAGGTGGCGGACCGTCTGCGGCTTCAGCTCTTTGACGTAGCGGGTCATCCCGCTGCCTTCAAGCTGGAACACCGAGTGGGTCTCGCCGTCTGAGAGCCGCCGGTACGTTTCGGGGTCGTCGAGCGGCACGGTGCTCAGGTCGATCTCGACCCCGCGCGACTCGCGGATGTACTCGACCGCCTTCGCCAGCATCGTCAGGTTCGCCAGCCCCAGGAAGTCCATCTTGAGGAGGCCGATCTCCTCAAGCGCCTTCTGCGGGTACTGGGTCATGACCATCGTCTCGCTCTTGCCGACCTTCTGCAGCGGCGAGTGCCAGACCAGCGGATCGCCTGAGATCACCACGCCGGCGGCGTGCGTCGAGGCGTGCCGGGCCACCCCCTCAATCGACTTGGCCGAATCGAGCAGCCGCTTGACCGAGGGGTCAGCATCGTAGAGCTGCTTCAGATCCTTGACCTGATCCAGCGACTTGTCGATGGTCATGCCGACGGGGATCTGCGGGATCAGCTTGGCGACCCGCTCGACCTCGTTCAGCGGGTAGTTGAGCGCCCGGCCGACATCCCGAATAGCAGCGCGCGCCAGCAGCCGCCCGAACGTGACCATCTGCGCGACATGGTCCGCGCCGTACCGCTCGATGCAGTATTGGATCACTTCCTCACGGCGCTCGTCCGCGAAGTCCATGTCCACGTCAGGCATCTGGACGCGCTCGGGGTTGAGGAAGCGCTCGAACGTCAGCCCGTACTCGATCGGATCGACGTCCGCGATGCCCAGCAGGTAGAGGATGATGCTGCCCGCCGCCGAGCCTCGCGGCCCGCAGGGAATCTTCCGCTCCCTGGCCCACGCGACATAATCCCAGACCAGCAGGATGTACGCCGAGAAGCCCGTCTTCCGCACCACCTCCAGCTCGTAGTCGAGCCGCTGGCGGACATACTCCTCGGTGTTCGGGTAGCGGCCCGGCAGCCGCTCCCGGCAGGACCGCGCCAGGCAGTCGTCGGCGTTCTCGCCCGGCTGCATCACGTGTTCGAGCGGCGGGAAGTTGATCCGGCCGAAGTTCAGCTTCAGGTTACAGCGCTCGGCGATGACCAGCGAGTTGGCGATCGCGTCCGGCGTGTCCTTGAACAGCTCGGCCATCTCGTCCGGGCTCTTGAGGTAGAACTCCTGCGTCTCGAAGCGCATCCGCTTCGGATCGTCGATGGTCGAGCTGGTCTGGACGCAGAGCAGCAAGTCCTGCTTCTCAGCCTGCTCGCGCGTGGTGTAGTGGTTGTCGTTGGTGGCGACGACGGGGATGTCAAGCTCGCGGGCCAGCCGGATCAGCTGCGGGGTGACGGTGGCATCTTCCTTGAGCCCGTGCTCCTGCAGCTCGATGTAGTAGCGGTCCCCGAAGACCTCCTTGTACCAGAGCGCGCTCTGCTTCGCGCCCTCGTAGTCGCCCTTGTTGATCGGCCCGGCCACCTCGCCGCCGAGGCAGGCCGAGAGCGCGATCAGCCCTTCGTTCTTCTCTTTGAGCAGGTCGCGGTCGATGCGCGGCTTGTAGTAGTACCCTTCGAGCCAGGAACGGGTCGTCAGCTCCAGCAGGTTGCGGTAGCCGGTCTCGTCCATGGCCAGCAGGATCAGGTGGCGGTAGTCGCGGTCCTGCCCGGATTTGGCGGTCATCTTGCCGGGCGCAACGTAGGTCTCGATGCCGATGATCGGCTTGACGCCGCTGTCCTTGCACGCCTTGTAGAACTCGATAGCGCCGTACAGGTTGCCGTGGTCGGTCAAGGCGACGGCAGACATGCCGAGCTTGGCGGCGTACTTAGCGAGCTCTTTGGTCTTGGAGTACCCGTCGAGCAGGCTGTACTCCGAGTGCACGTGCAGATGGCAGAAGTCGGCGGCCACAGGCCCTCCGTGGACAATTCAGACCGTTGGCGCGCGTCGACTCGGCACACTGCCCCAACCGGGCGAGGCTGTCTACCCTCAGTCTGCCCGATACTTAACGGAACGTGTGTTCGATGCGCGCCCGTGGATAGCGTACCGCACACCGAGCCGTCCGGCGTCCATCGGGTCGTGCGCGTTCCGGAGCTTTTAGGCGTCTGCGTCCGCCTGCGCGGGCTGAGACGGGCCGAGGCGGGCTCCAGCCGGGCGGCGACGGGCACGCGTCGGCGTTGTGCCCTCGCCGCACGACGCTGTGCAGCGCTCCCCGTGGTCTGTCCCCAAGGCATGCGGCCAAGAACGCAAATGCGCGGCCCCGGTACGCAGCCACCGTCTCGGGATGCTACGCTTGCACACCATCCAGGTTACGGGCAGGAGACACACGCGTAGCTGCTTGCACGTGCCCCGGGGCGGCGCACCTTGCCAGCGCTGCGAGACGCACGTATGACGGCCAGTCCATCGGCCATCCCGTCAACGATCCGGGCGCCAGCGCGGCGGCGCACGCGGCAGCTTCTCGCTGCGCGTGCGCTCGTCGTGCTGTTCAGCCTGCTCATGCCGATCCTGCTGCTCGAAGCGTCGCTCCGGCTGCTCGGGCCGTGGCTGCCCGGCGGCTACGACACCGGCCCGTACATAGTGCGCCACGAGCTGCTCGGACATTTTCACGCGCCCAACCATCGCGGTTGGATGCGCGCACCCGAGTTTACGACCTACGTCCAGATCAGCCCGCTCGGCCTGCGCGATCGGCGAACATCCTACGAGAAGCCGCCCGGCACCTTCCGCGTCCTGCTCCTGGGCGATTCCTTCCTCGAAGGCGTGCAGGTACAGCAGTGGGAAGGGGTGGCCGAGCGTCTGGAGACGGCGCTCAACCAGTGGTCCATGCAGGCTGGCGGTCCGCGCGTCGAGGTCATCAACGCCGGCGTCGCCGCCTACGGCACGGCCCAGTACCTCCTGCTGTTCGAGCATGACGCCCACCGCTACCAGCCCGATCTGGTCATGGTGCTGCACTTCGTCGGCAACGACGTCAAGAACAACAGCCCCGCGCTGGAGATCCCCGGCGGCGACAGACGGCTGGCCCTCAAACCGTACTTCGAGCTTCAGGCCGATGGGCGTCTCACGCTGCTGCCAGGGCCGCCCGTCACGCCGCACAGCCCGCTGGTCACCATGATGCGACGCTCGTGGACCTACAACGTGTTTGAGGGCAGCGTCCGCACCTTCTTCGACCCGTCGTACATCCGCGAGGATATCGAGGTGATCGGCGGCGCGCGCAACTACATCCGCGAGAACTACGATCTGCACCCCGAAGGCGACTGGGCGAAAGCCTGGACGCTCACCGAAGCGTTGTTCGCGCGGCTCAAGCTGCGAGCCGGGGAGCACGGCGCACCGCTGGTGCTGGTGGGCGTGCCGGACTGGCGGGCGCTGGACCCCGTGCAGTGGCGGCAGGAGCTGTTTCGCAACCGGTCCCAGCGCCGGCCGGCCAGCCCCGAAGCGCCGACGGACCGTCTGGGCCAGATCGCTCGCCGGCTGGAGCTGCCGTACGTCGATCTGCTGCCGGCCATGCGCACGGCGTCAGCCACGAACGGCGCGCCCTTGTACTACGCGGTGGACGGGCACTGGAACGCGGCCGGTCACGCAACAGCCGCCAGGGCCCTGGGGGAGGCCATCGAACACGGCGGCTACATCCACCCGTAGCCCGGTTCCCCGGAACGCCGCCTCCACGCCGGACCAGAGGCTGCAGTGGCTACCTACTCGGCAGGCGTCTCGGCCGCCGTCGCAAGCTCGCGAAGGAACGCCTTGATTGGATCAAAGGCCGGATGGTCTCGAACGATGTAGTTCGCGTCCATAGCCTGGCCCGGCAGAATGCCCGGGCGCTCACGCGATGCGAGCCAGGTATGAAACTCAACCTTCGCCCGATGCGCGACGAGAGATGCATGCAGATGCGGGATGACGCAGTGCATGAACGCCTGTACACAGTCCGACACCGCATCTCTACCGATGGCTCGTAGGTAGAGACTCTCGAGAGCTCCCGGACTTTCCCCATCCGGCGCGATGAAGACGCCGGCCGCTCGGTGCCGGCCGTCGAAGCTGGGACCGCGAACGACGATACCAGCATGGTCAGGACAGGGCAGACCTTGATTCATTAAGAGATCCCGCACACTACGGAGGGCGCCAGAGGGCAGTTCATCGGCATCTCGCACGATACCAAGTGCATTCAGGCCCGAGAACCCGGGGCGCAGGCGAAGAATCTCAAGATAGGTCGAGAGATTCTCCTTGCCTTCAAACACCTCAACGCGCAAGCTCGATGTCAGTCCTTCACCCACGATGAGTCGTCGGAGGAAGGCGAAGTCATTCGGGCCTTCGCACCAGATCAGCCCGGGCGTCTGAATCTGCCCGGTGGGGGTCGGCAGTGGAGGCATCAGCGCAGTTCAGCCCTGGCCTTCACAGCCGAGCGCAATCGATGATCCTCCCCCGCGACAACCCCGATCTCACCGCTCTTCTCCCGCTCCAGCCGGTAGAAGGCCAGACTGCCCTCGTAGCCCTCTGAGCCTCCGACGGCGGCCTCAATGGCTTCCAGGCTGTGCGTGGTCACGAACAGTTGCACGTCATGCTGATGCGCCGCCGCGATGATCGCCTTCCAGACATCAGTCATGACGTCGTGGTGCAGGCCGTCCTCGATCTCATCGATGAGCACGACGCCACCTGCTGACTCGACAATTGCCGTCACAATCGTCAGCACCCGGCTAAATCCCTGGCCGGTGACGTTCAGTGGTAAGAGAGCGCCGTCACCGAAATCAGCATGGACGTTCGCACCCATGCCAGTGTCGAGGATTTGGAGGCGCGCGAGTCTACGATCAACGATCCTTAGCGAATCGACAACTTCGTGGTCCCGATTCGCCTGCACAATCCGACTGTACGCCTGAGCGTCGTATGTTGATCTTGGTGACCGGTTGGGCACGAAGAAGGATGGCAAGTCGTGAATCTGACCGGCTTCATGTTCGATGCGTGGCCCGTCAGTCTCCATCCTGATACGTGAAAGCCCATGCTGCCCCCAGCTATCTTCGTACTCGAACACGAGTGCGACGAGCGGCCGTCCTGACGTAGTTACCACGTATTCAAGTGTCCCCGGCGCCCGATCACCGGGCGGCGGCTTTGAGCTGGGCATCCGCAGACTGCGTGAAGACTTGATCCGGAGCTTTACGGACTGCGCTCTATCGTCCACTGCACTCAGCGTGACGACTTCTGCCTCTGCCGCACTATTGAAAATCCAGCCCCACGCATTGGGGCCATCTGCGAGGACCGTCTCAATTCCGCGCAAATTGGCGATGGTCAGGATAACTTCCGGATTCGTCGGGGAAAGCAGGAGGAACAGGGCTTCCAGCAGGCTCGTCTTGCCGGTGTTGTTCTGGCCGGTGATCAGGTTGATCCGGCCAAGGTTCTCCAGGTGGAGATCCTTGAACTGGCGAAAGTTCTGGATGCGCACCGAGCGGAACATACAGACGGCCCTTCATCGCGGCGGCGTCACTGTCTACCGCGTGACCTTGCACTCCAACATCGTCACCGGCGTCTTCGACATCTCAGCCAGGAACTCCTCGGCGTTGCGATACCGCCTGTCCGGCAGCAGCCGCGCCGCCATCGGGAAGACCAGCGGCGAGGTGTCGAACGGGTACGGATCGAGCCGCACCGACAGCTCACCAAGATTCATGATCTTCAGCGAGCCCGTCGAGCCGTCAGGATACGGCAGCGGCGCGATCTCGCCGCTTGCGCCGAGCCGCCACGCAAACTGCAACTGCAGCCTGTCCCAGACTTGCAACAGGAGATAGTTGTACCAGACCTGTGGATCGGTGGTGACGTGCGAGTGAAGCTCCCGGCGCAGCGCCCGCTGCGCCAGCGACTGCTGGAACAGCGCCTGCTCGGCCAGAAACTCGTCCACCAGAGCCTGCTCGGCCTGGCTCAGGCTCCGCTCGTTGAGGCGGAACGTGCCGTAGCGGTCGTTGTACAGGCCCGCGCCGTGCATGCTGACCAGCAGGCCCGTCGTCGGATCGTGGTCGGCTGCCATCTGGATGCCCCGGCGGTACAGCGGCACGTGCTCGTGCGGCGTCAGCTTGAAGAACGCCCACGGCTGGCCCGTCTCCGGGTCCATCGTCGGGGACTCTTCCCACGCTGCCCAGCCGTTGTCGTGCTGGGTGCCGGCGTCGATGACCTCCTGGCGCGGATCGAAGGTTGGGGTCTGCTCGTTCCCCCAGCGGCTGGCGAAGAGGCCGGCCTGGACCCCATGATCCGGCTGCCGCACAACCAGGAGCTGTCCACGGAAGATCTGGAAAATCACGAGATCCACCTCCGGTGGGGTCGAGGATCGTCGGCGTTGGGCTATGGGGGACGCCAACCCGACACCGCGTCGTGCCCGGTCACCAGAATCAGGCTACTGCAATTCGGCCACCAGGCGCGATCCTCTTCGGTCCCACGATCCGCACCCCTCGATCCGCGCCCCGCCATCCACGACCCTCGCTCTACAACCCGCCATCCACATCCGCCTGCAGCTTGCCGCTGAGCAGCCGGTAGCCAGGGCCACGGTCGAAGAGGGGGAGCGGGCCAGGATCGCGCGCCGCCACCATGTCCGCACGCAGGGCGGCCGTCGCGGCAACGTCAACTCCTGAGAGGCCGTCCGCCGCCGTCTCGACCACCACCCCGTACTCGGCGCGGGCAGCCTCGGCGGTCACCTTCCCCTGCGTCACATCCAATGCGACCCGCTCCGGCTCGCGCTCCAGCGGGTCGCCCCAGCCGCCGCCGCCCGTCGTGTCGATCCGCACCAGCGTCCCGGCTGGGACCGGCTCGTCGTCCACCAGCCCTTCAAGCTGCCGCTCGTTCGGGCCGCCCGGATCGACGGTCACGCGGAACGGCCGGCCCGCCTTGCCGCCCTTCAGGCCCCAGCACCCGAGAATCGAGCGGTCGGCCACGGACAGAAAATAGGCATCCAGCGTGGGGCGGATCTCCTTGCGGTAGCCCAGGCCGCCACGCCGCTTGCCGGCCCCGCCAGAATCCGGTGCAAGCTGGAGAGACTCCACCAGCAACGGAAAACGCGTCTCGGTGAACTCGACGGGCAGGTTCTTGGAGTCTGGCACCACGTGGACCGTGTCCGAGCCATCCGCCCACGGCCGGCCGCCCGATCCGCCGCCGAGCACCTCGCGCATCAGGTACGGCCGATCGCCATGGTCCCGCCCGTGGAAGCCGGTGTAGCGGATCGTCTCCTGATCGGCCGGCATCATGCCGCCGTTCGCCTTCGCCAGCACGCCCGCCAGGATGCCGAGCAGCCGCAAGATCACGAACGTCCGGGCGTTGGTCGGGGCGGGGAAGATCGGCGTCAGGAGGGTGCCCGGCGGCGGGAACGTCAGCTCGATCAGCGACACTACCCCCTCGTTCACGTCCAATTCGGCCATGCGCTCGGGGGTGTCCGCCAGGTTGCGGAGGATCGGCGCGATCCACTTCTTGAGGAAGACGCCGTCCGCGTAGTTGCCAGCGTGGTTGATCGGCCCCTTCGCCTGGGGGCTGGTCCCCGTGAAGTCGATCAGCAGCTTCGGCTCCGGCTGGGAGACCTTCGTCATCGTCATCCGCTGGGTGTGCAGCCGTGGCGGATCGACCCCGTCGTGCTCGGCGTAGTCCTCCCAGACGTAGACGCCGTCCGGGATCTTGCTCAGCAGCTCGCGTCGGAACGTCTCGGTGGTCCGCTGGAGGATCGCCTCGAAGCAGGCCTCCACCTGCGCCCGCCCATAGCGCCGGAACAGGTCGGCGATGCGCTCGGCCCCCATCCGGCAGGCCGCCACCTCGGCGTCGAGGTCGCCGCGCAGGGAGTCGGGCATCCGCGAGTTCCGCGCCATCAGGCGGATCACGTCGTCATTCGGCTCGCCGGCCCGGTAGATGCGGATCGGCGGGATGATCAGCCCTTCCTGGTAGTGGGAAGTGCCATGACTGGGCATCGAGCCGGGCACCGCCCCACCGATGTCGTCGTGGTGGCCGAACGCCTGCACGAACGCCACCACCTCACCCTCGTGAAAGACGGGCACGGTGCAGCACATATCCGGCAGATGCCCGATGCCGCCCTCGGAGCCGTAGACGTCGTTGTGGAAGAAGACATCGCCCGGCCGCATCATCTCAATCGGGAAGTCGCGGACGATGGGCTGCACCAGCGCCGAGTACGAGCGGCCGGTCAGCTTCCGACAGTGGCGGTCGTGGATGCCACCGCGAAAGTCGCGGGCCTCGCGGATCATCGGCGAGCGGGCGGTACGCTCGATGGCCGCCTCGACCTCGGCCTCGGCGGAGGCCAGCGCCCCCTCGACGATCTGCACGACGATAGGGTCGGCGGTGACCGCTGACCTGGGCACAGCAGGGTCGGGGTGCGCCTGTGGCTGCGTCATAGGGTGCCCTCCGCCGGCAGATCAGGCCACCAGGGTAGCAGGCGAGCAGACGTGTTGTCAGCACACTCACAGCAAACACGCAACTCCCCATGTCATCCTGAGCGCAGCGAAGGACCTCACCCGCTGACGCGAGCGTTGAGAGTTAACGGATGTTGCGAGAGTTGACGGTCAGCGGGTGAGGCGGAAGATGACGGTCGGCGGGTGAGGCGGAAGATGACGGTCAGCGGGTGAGGCGAGGGTTGACGGTCAGCGGGTGAGGCGGAAGATGACGGTCGGCGGGTGAGGCGAGGGTTGACGGTCAGCGGGTGAGGTCCTTCGCTGCGCTCAGGATGACAATTGCAAGTCGCGTGCTTTCACCACACCATTCCCACGACCCACGACCCACGACCCACGACCCACGACCCACGACCCACGACCCACGACCCACGACCCACGACCCACGACCCACGACCCACGACCCACGACCATCACGGCGGTGGCAGCGCGTCCAGTTGCTCGAGGATGCCGGCCTCATCGCGCTGCACCCACTGCTCGACGATCCGGCCGTCCCGGATCCGAAAGATGACGTGGGCCAGCCAGCTCACCGGCCGCCCAGCCGCCTTCAGGATGCCGTTGCGGCTCGGGATGTCCGTGCTGAAGACGGCGTCGTGGCGCACGCGGGTGGCAACGAGATCATCCTCGGCCAGCAGCAGCTCGACGTGGGTGGTGATGCTGCTTTGCCGGGCCCGCGCCTCGGCCAGGGCGGCGGCGGTGACCTCGACGCCGACGCGCGGCTCCGCCTGGTGCGGATACTGCACGCGGCAATCGGGCGCGAACAGATCGTACGCCAGTTCGGACCGGCCGGCGTCCATCACCTCGGAAAAGAAGCGGCGAACCAGCGCCTTATTAGCTTCCAACGACATCGTGTGACACATCTCCCCGCGTGGTCTCGTCCTGCGCCACGCACACGCTATGCTGCGCCACGCACACGCTATGCTGCGCCCGCTGCCGCCCCTTCCGACAGCGGCTCGCCACTCCCGATGGCCGGCCGGCGCTCCAGCGGCACGGCGCACCCCAGCAGCTCCAACGCCTGACGATTCATTGCCAGCGCCAGCTCCTGCTCTCCGAGGATCGCGTCCACCCCCTGCTGCGTCAGGTACTGGCGCTCGGCCTCGCTGTGCGTGCGCGCCACGATGGGCAGCCCCGGCGCGTGCTTCTGCGCGAACTCCACCACGTGCCGCGTCGCCAGCGGATCGGACATCGCCACCACCAGCACGCGCGCCCGCTCCAGGTGCATCTGCTTCAAGGCCCCGTGGTCGGCCACGTCCGCCCGCAAGGCGTCCACCCCGCGCGCCTGGAGCTCGTCGATCAGCCCCCAATCCTGATCTACCACCAGCAGCGGCACATCCTCAAGCTCGAGGGCCGCGCTCAGCAACCGCCCCACCCGACCGTAGCCGCACAGCACCGCGTGATCGCGGCGTGGAGCGACATGCGGCTCCGCGACTGCCAACGGCTCGGCGTCCGCGCGACCGCTCCAGCGGTCCAGCCAGCGCTCAATCGGCCGGACCGTCGCGAAGATGGCCGGGTTGAGCGTGATCGAGACAATGGCTCCCGCCAGGACCAGCCCGTACCCCTCGGTCGGCAGCATCCCCAGCGAGCGACCCAGCTCCGCCAGGATGAACGAGAACTCGCCGATCTGCGCCAGCCCGGCCGCCACCACCAGCCCGGTCCGGGCCGGCCGCCGCAACGCCACCACCAGCAGGAACGCCGCCAGCGGCTTCGCCACCACGATGATCCCCACCACCGCCAGCACGTGCAGCGGGCTTGTCCAGAGGATCGACGGGTCGAACAGCATCCCCACCGACACGAAGAACAGCACCGCGAAGGCGTCACGCAGGGGCAGCGCGTCCTCGGCCGCCTGGTGGCTCAGGTCCGATTCGCCGACCACCAGCCCGGCCAGGAACGCCCCCAGTGCGAACGACACCCCGAAGATGGTGGCCGACCCGAACGCGATGCCGAACGCCACCGCCAGCACCGCCAGGATGAACAACTCCCGCGAGCCGGTCCGCGAGACCTGAATCAGCAGCCAGGGCACCACCCGTGCGCCGGCGAACAGCATCACCGCCACCAGCAGCACGACCTTCCCCAGCGTCAGCGCCACCGTCACCGCGATGCTCGCCAGCCCGCCCGTGACGCCCAGCCAGTCCGTCACCATGCTGGCGAGGCTCAGGCCGTGCCCGTGGTCCGCGTCGCCGCCGGCCATCGCCGGCAACAGCACCAGCGCCAGCACCGTCAGCAGATCCTCGACGATCAGCCAGCCCACGGCGATGCGGCCGGGCGTCGTCTCCAGCAGATCGCCCTCCATGAGCGCCCGCAGCAGCACCACCGTGCTCGCCACCGAGATCGCCAGCCCCAGCACCAGCCCGGCCTGCAGCCCCCAGCCCCACCAGAGGCAGACGAGGATCGCCAGAACCGTGGCGATGGTGCTCTGGAAGATCGCCCCCGGGATGGCCACCGAGCGCACAGCCAGCAGGTCGCGCAGCGAGAAGTGGATGCCGACGCCGAACATCAGCAGGATCACGCCGATCTCAGCCAGTTGTGGCGCGAGCGACATGTCCGCCACGAAGCCGGGCGTGAACGGCCCGACCACGACGCCCGCCAGCAGGTAGCCGACGAGCGACGGCAGCTGGAGGCGTGTCGCCAGGAAGCCGAAGACAAATGCAAGCGCCAGCGCGACACTCATGGTGGCGATCAGGGCAGTCTCATGGGGCATCGGCGGAGCCTCCTTTCCCAGGTGATGGCGAGGCGAACGAGGGACAGTTGCGCGGCGGAGCACAGGCTCCCCGGCCGGCGAGTCGTCGGCAGCATGGGACCGTCAACGGCGCCGCGGCCGGCGCGGCGGCGGTCAGCTGCGTGCTCCACGAGCGCCCCGGACTGTCGCACTCACTGTGCCACGTTCGTCGGGCTCATATCGCCTGCGCGCCTCGGCAGGGTCAGACCCGCCAGCCGGCGCGGTCGTCGCCAGCACCAGATCCGGCGATGCGCCCTGACCGCCAAACAGCACGGCCGGCAACCGCCGAAGCTCGCCCGTCTCCCAGGAGTACAGGAGCAGGCTGGCGTTGAAGATCGAGCTGTAGGTGCCCAGCGCCACGCCGATCAGGATCGCCAGCACAAAGCTCTGAATCGTCGAGCCGCCGAAGATGTACAGGGCCAGCAGCGTCAGGAACGACGTGATCGAGGTGTTGATCGAGCGGCCCAGCGTCTGGATCAGGCTGTGGTTCACGATGTCGGCGAACGACTCGCCGGCGTGCCGCACGATGTTCTCGCGGACCCGGTCGAACACGACGATGGTGTCGTGGACCGAGAAGCCGATGGTGGTCAGCACCGCCGTGATGAACATGGCGTCCAGCTCGATGGTCGTGAAGCGCCCCAGCAGCGAGAAGATGCCGAGCAGCGCCACGGCGTCGTGGACGAGCGCGATGACCGCGCACGAGCCGTAGCGGATCGAGCGGGGCACCTTCCTGAACGCCCACCAGAGGTAGACCAGGATGCCCAGGCAGGCCGCCGCCACGGCCACCCCCGAGTACCGCACGATCTCCTCGGCGATCACCGGCGACACCTGATCCAGCGCCAGGATCTCGACCTCGCCGAGACTGCCGCGCAACGTCTCGAGGAGTTGGGTGCGCTCGGACTGGCCGGCCCCCTCGGCCTCGTCGGTGACCTGCCCAAGCGGCCGGGTCCGGATCAGGAACGTGCCGTCGTTCGCCCGCTGCACCACGGCGTCGGGGTGGCCGGCCTCGCCGAACGCGCGGCGCACCGCCTCCTGCTCGACCTCCTGGGCGAAACGCAGTTGCAAGAGGGTGCCGCTGGTAAAGTCGATGCCGGGGCGAAAGCCGCCGGGCAGGAGCATCGAGACAACGCCGGGGACCACGATCAGGATCGAGAGCCAGTAGAACCATCGCCGTCTGGCGACGAAATCGAACATCAAGCCACTCCAGGGGATGCGGCCGGCGGCACCGTCAGTGGGAGGATGCGGCCATCCACCACGCCGATGACGCCGAGGTCGGCAGCGCGCGAGCAGCGGCGCTACGGGGGGTCAGGACAGGAACCGCCCAGGCCGGCTGCCGGCAGGCCCGACGGAACGAGCGCACGCAGGCAACGACGAGCACGGCGGCTCACCGGCGGGGCAATCTCCGGGCAGGGCGGCAGGAGCCGGCCGTCAGCCCGGCGCAGGCTCAGGCGGGTGGTGCGCGCGGGGCGGCCGGGGCCGCGAGCGCCTGCTGCTCTTCAGCGGAGCGGCTGGCGGCGCTCGATATCCAGCGCTCGCCGGCCGGCAGCCGCGGCGCAACGGCATCGGCGTCAGGGCCGCGGCCCGCTCCGCTCGACTCGGTACGCCCGACCGCCGCCGACCGGCTCGAAGCGTCCGGCAGGATGGTCGAGTGCTCGGCCGGCAGGCCTCCGGCGGGCGCATCGGAGAGCAGGGCGGCAGTCGGCGCGACGCTGAGCCAGAGGCCCTTGTCGCCCGAGCTGAGCGGGGCGGCGAGGAGGATGCCCAGGAGGATCAGTGTGATGGCGGGCAGCTGTCGCCACGACATCGCGTCCTCCTTTCTGCCACGCAGACGTGCCTGGCTCCGCCACGCAGGCACGCTCGGCATCTGCTCGACGAAACGATCTGCTCGCAACCGCCTTTGGGGGATCATCCGGCGGCCGGTGGATGATCCCGACCGCACCGAAGGGTACCATACGCCCACGGCTTGCCCGACAGAAATCCACAGTCTGTGCGAGGCTCGTCGGGCACTCGCTTGCGCTCCGGGCGGGGCGTCGGCCGGCGCCCTGGACGCCTGCACCCGCGCATCTTCCAGGATCCTGGGGATCCCGGTCGGCGGCTCGTGGGAACGGTCCGCGCCGAGTTCGTGCGGGCAATCGGACCGGAGACGACCGCATCCCGGTGAACAGGCCCCCAGGGGGATGACAACACCCCAGGCCGGGACGGTAACCTGACGGTTGTGGCGCATCTGCAATGCCGGCGCCGAGCGGAAGGCGGCGCCAACGGGCTACCATTCGCCGAATACCGGGTGGGAGTATCGCCGGCCTGGGCGTTCCTGGGGAGGGCGTCAGCGGCAGGCGACGCTTCAGGGGGGAGCAAGCATGACCACGCCGCCGGGCGGCGCGCCGGGAGGGAGCGCGCCGTCCTCGATCTCTGATGCTGCCTGGGACCGGGCGCGTCAGCTCATCGACACGCACGATCCGCAACCACGCTTCGGACGACGGCGCTCAGACCAGCGCCGCATCCTGGAGGCGATCCGCTACAAGCTGACCGTCGGGTGCCGGTGGAACGATCTGCCGCGCGCCCTGGGCGATGACAGCACCGTGCACCGGACGTACCTCCGCTGGCAGCGGCTGGGAATCCTGCACGAGATCCTGGCCGCAGTGGACGGCGCGTCGCCGAACGGGCAGCCGTAACCCCGGGCGAAGCGGGAGGTTCGGTGCGGCCCCCACCAGGGCCGCGCGCCGAACCTCCTGTCGCCCCATTCGAGAACCTGCCGGCCGGCAGATGCGCCCGGCCTGGGTGCGGGCGATCTCGATATGCTGCTTTCTCACCGGCCTCAGGGCGCGCCCTGGCCGCCGCGCCGCTTCAGGCGGGTCAGCACGCTCGGCACGTCACAGGTCGCCTGCCGGTTCATCGGGAGACGCAGCAGCAGCAGGCCCATCATGCAGGTGTCCGTCACCCCGGCGAACAGCAGCCCCGCCCCGACGAACCCGGCCAGGTAGATCAGCGGCTGCCAGACGAACAGGCTGCCCAGCACGCCGACGAGCACCAGGCTGCCGGCGATCGCCCGCACCTGCCGTTCGAGGCTCCAACGCTGCCGGCCCTGCACCACCGGCAGCCCGGCCTGCTGCCACGCCTGGACGCCGCCGTCCAGCACGTGCAGCCGCTCGATGCCGGCGGCCTGGAGCGCGGCCTCGGCCTGGCGGGCGCGCATGCCCGACCGACAGACCAGCACAATCGGGTCGCCGACGCCTCGGAACTCCTCGCAGTGTTCGGAGAGCTGGTCGAGCGGCACGTTGTAGCTGCCCGGGATGTGGACAGCCTCAACTTCGGCGGGCGTCCGCACGTCCACGACGACGGCCTCGTGGCCGGCGCGGCGGAACCGGTCGAGATCGACGGCGCCGACGACGGGCGACAGCGCCGCGCTGGCCGAGGCGGGATCAGAGATCGCAACAGTCATGGGGAACCTCTCCAACATGGGGAGTGCAGCGGGAAGCGGCCCTCAGGCCCGGAGCGCCACCGGCCCGGCCGGGAGGCCCGGGGCGTACTGGCGGGCCAGCATCCCGCCGGACACGTCGCGGGCGTCGAACCCGTGCTGGAGCAGCAGACGGGTGGCCGTGTAGGCGCGCTGGCCGGAGCGACAGACGACGTGGATGGTGCGGTCGCGCGGGAGCTCCGCGAGGCGCGTCCGCAGTTGGCCGAGCGGGATGTTGACTGCCCCCGGCGCAGCCTCGGCCTCGACCTCGCTCGGCTCGCGCACGTCGAGCAGGAAGCCATCCCCGACCTCATCCCAGTGGCTGAGGGGCATGTCGCCGCGCAGCACGTTCGCGCCGACCATCCCCGCGAAGTTCACCGGGTCTTTGGCGCTGCCATACTGCGGCGCGTAGGTCATCTCGGCCTCTTCAAGGTCGTAGACCGTCGCACCCATCTGAAGCATCGCCGCCAGCACGCTGATGCGCTTGTCCACGCCGTCCTCGCCGATAGCCTGCGCCCCGAGCAGCGTCCCGTCCGACCTCCGGAACAGGATCTTCATCGAGAGCGGCTTCGCGCCAGGGAAGTAGCCCGCGTGCGAGTTTGGGGTCAGGTAGACGCGCTCGTAGTCCGTATCGCCGAGGCGGTTCAGAAGCTTCTCGCTGACGCCCGTCCAGGCGACCGTCTGCCCGAACAGCCCGACAATGGCCGTGCCCTGCGTGCCCCGGTAGCGAGAGTCGCGCCCGGCAACCACGTCGGCGGCGATGCGGCCCTGGCGATTGGCCGGGCCGGCCAGCGCGATGAGGCTCCACTGCCCGGTGACGGTGTCGCGGACCTCGACGGCGTCACCCACGGCGAAGATGTCCGGGTCGCTGGTCCGCATCTGCTCGTCCACGCGGATGCCGCCGCGCTCGCCGATCTCCAGCCCGGCCTGCCGCGCCAGGGTCACGTCCGGGCGCACCCCGAGCGCCACGATAACCAGATCGGCCGGGTAGACCGCCCCCGAACGGGTCTCGACCAGCAGCCCACCGTCCACGGCCGGCTTGAAGCCGCTCAGGCCGTCCCCGAGCGCCAGCCGCACGCCATGCTGGGTCAGGTTCGCTTCGACGGCGCGGGCGTGCTCCACGTCCAATGGGGGCAAGACCTGATCGAGCAGCTCGACCAGCGTCACCTCGAAGCCGCGATGCACAAGGTTCTCGACCATCTCCAGGCCGATGAACCCGCCGCCGACCACCACCGCTCGCAGCTTCCGGCTGGCCGAGCCGTCCGCCGTGTGCTCCTGGCGCACGGCCAGGGCGGCCCCTGCCCGCTCGATCCAGGCGCGGATCTCGCGGGCGTCAGGGACGGTGCGAACCTGGAAGATGCCCGGCAGGTCGATGCCCGGCAGCGGCGGCCGAACCGACTGCGCGCCCGGGGCCAGCAGCAGCTTGTCGTACGGGTGGACCGTCTCGACGCCCGTCGTCAGGTCACGCAGGGTGACGGTCTTCTCGGCCGGCGCGATGGCGACGGCCTCGCAGCGGGTCCGCACGTCGATGCCGAAAGTCGTGCGAAAGCTCTCGGCGCTGGCGACCAGCAGGCTGGACTCCTGCTCGATGACACCGCCGACGTGGTACGGCAGACCGCAGTTGGCGAAGGAGACGTAGGGGCCGCGCTCGACCATCAGGATCTCAGCATGCTCGTCGAGCCGGCGCAGGCGCGCAGCGAAAGACGCACCGCCCGCAACACCACCGATAACGATGACCTTCATGACGCCTCCAGGGCGCTCGTGTTACCTACACTCTACCCCCCTAGGGTATAGGATGGCAAGTGCACGGCCTGGGCCGTGGCGGCCGCATCCTACAGCCCGAAGTCAGGCCGGGCGGAACCGGGGCAGCGCCGTTCCCTGGCCGGTGTCGTGGAACACCAGCGACACGGCCTGCCCGATCCGTACGCTCTCCACGTCGCAATCCACGATGTTCGTCATGATGCGCGGCCCCTCGGCCAGCTCGACGTAGGCCAGCACGTACGGGACCGGATCCTTGTACTCGGGGAGGTCGCCGGCCCCGCGCCGATTCACCGTGTAGCTGTAGATCGTCCCCTGGCCGGACGCCTCGATCCACTCGACATCGAGCGAGCCGCAGGCCGGGCAGAAGGGGCGCGGGAACCAGATCAGCGACTCGCAACCGGTGCACTTCGGCAGCAGCAGCTTGCCCTCGGCGGTTCCATCCCAGAAGGGCTTGACCTCGGGCTGGACCGTTGGAACGGGGGTCGGGTGGCCGTTGGGCGAGACAACGTCAGCCATGTCAGGCGTCCTCCTGTCCGAGAATCAGGGTCGAGCTGCCCATACGGGTGCCCAGCGAGCCGCCGGTACCGTGCACCAGCGCGATCTGGCAATCCTGCACTTGCAGCTCAGGGTGGGCGCGGCCTTCCATCTGGCGGACGGCCTCGAGCACCTTCATCATGCCGCCCATGCCAGGGTGGTTGTTGCAGAGGCCGCCGCCGTCCGTGTTGACGGGCAGCCGCCCGCCCTTCGCCAGCAGGCCGCCATCCGCCACGAACGGGCCGCCCCTCCCCTTCTCGCAGAAGCCCAGGTCTTCGAGCGTCTCGACCACCGTGATCGTGAACGAGTCGTAGATCGACGCGTAGTCCACGTCCCGCGGCGTCACACCGGCCTCGGCGAAGGCGCGCGGCCCGGACCAGCGTGCGCCCGTGTAAGTCAGGTCGATCTTGCCGTTGTTCTGGTGCTTGGGCGCTTCGCTCTGCCCGAGGATCTTGCAGTTGGTCCGCTTCAGATCCCGCGCGATCTCCGGGCTGGCGACGACCACCGCGCCGCCGCTGTCGGTCACCACGCAAGTATCGAGCAGGTGGAGCGGATCGGCCAGCAGCCGCGAGTTGAGCACGTCCTCAACCGTCACGACCTTCTGCAACAGGGCGTGCGGGTTGTACTGGGCGTGCTGCGAGGCGGCCACCTTGACCCAGGCCAGTTGCTCGCTGGTGGTGCCAAACTCGTACATGTGGCGCTGGGCGGCCAGCGCATACATGCTGATGGTGTTGGTGCCGAAGACCTGCTCGAAAGACGCCTCCGGGTTGGGCGCGCCGCGCACCGGGCGCTCGCTCTTGGGGCGGGCCGCCAGGGAGACCAGGGCGATCTTGCACTTGCCCATCGCGATGGCCGCCGCCGCGTGCCCGATCTGGAACACCGGCGACGACCCGCCGGTCATGGTGGTATCCAGGTACTGGACGTTGGTCAGCCCCAGGTAGTCCGAGAGGGCTGTACCACCCATGTTCAACTGGCCGGTGTAGAACAGCCCATCCACGTCCGAGAAGCTCAGGCCGGCGTCGATGAGCGCGCCACGGCAGACCTCGGCATGGATCTGGGAGACCGACTTATCCGGGATGACCCGGTCCGGATGCTCGTAACTGCCGACGATGTACGCTTTGCCTCTGATGCTCACAAGCGACCCTCCTTTGGGTGCTGGATCGTGGGTCGTAGATCGTGTGGGTGCTGGATCGTGGGTCGTGGGTCGTGGGGAAGGGGGTTGCCCCTCACCTGTGGCGGAGGATGGGTCCGAAGGCGGACAGATGATCGGTTCAGGCACTGCCTGCAACCTCCGATGTCCTCCTGAGCGCGGCGAAGGACCTCACCCTCCGAGCGTCAACGCCCGAGTCGCCCGCTGACCGTCAACGTTCGCGTCAGCGGGTGAGGTCCTTCGCTGCGCTCAGGATGACACGGCCGCTGCGCTCAGGATGACACGGCATCTTGTACTCTCCGCACGGGGATCGCGGCTGCGCTCGCGGGGATCGCGGCTGCCCCAGCGTCAGGCGACGATCTGCGATGGGTCCAGCTCGGTCAGCGCCACCACCTCCTCGGGGGTGAAGCCGTCCGCGACCGCCTCCACCCGCCACTGACGGTCAGTCCGCCTGAGGATCGCCAGGTCCGTGACCACGACGTCCACGCAGGTCTTGCCCGTCAGGGGGTAGGTGCAATCGGCGCGCAGCTTCGGTCGGTCCTGGCTGTCGCGGTGCTCCATCATCACGATCAGCGTCTGCTTGCCGGCGATCAGGTCCATCGCGCCGCCGATGCCGCCCTTCCTGACGTCGGTGACGCTGTAGTTGGCGATGCTCCCCTCCTGGTCGACCTCGTACGCGCCCAGCACGACGGTGTGCAGCCGGCCGCCACGCGCCATCTCGAACGCCTCGACGCTGTCAAAGTAGGAGGCCCCGGGGAGGATGCTGACGTACTCGCCGGCGGCGTTGAAGATGTTCTTGTCCACGGCATCGCCGCTGACCTGCTCGCCGTACCCCAGGATGCCGTTCTCGCCATGCAGGATGATGTCGCGGTCGGCGATGAAGTTGGAGACGAGCGTCGGCATGCCCACGCCCAGGTTGACGTAGGAGCCGTCCTGGAGCAGCCCGGCGATGCGGCGGGCCATCTCCAGGCGGGTCCAGCCGGGCTTGCCGTTGTACTCGCGGGGGGCGTCCTTCGGGCGCCGTGAGGCCGGGCGCACGGCGTCCGGCTCGACCGTCGCCTTGACGACGCGGTGCACGAAGATGCCCGGCAGCCCGACCTGCTCTGGATCGATCTCCCCGACCTCGACGATCTCATCCACCTCGGCGATGACGCACCTCGCCGCCTTGGCGAAGGCCGGCGTGAAGTTGCGGTTGCTGCCTCTGAGATCGAGGTTGCCGAGCCGGTCGCCCCGGTAGGCCCGCACCAGGGCGTAGTCGACGGTGATCGCCTTTTCGAGGATGTACGGCTTGCCGTCGAACTCGCGGACCTCCTTGCCGTCCTCGATGGTCGTGCCGATGCCGACCGGCGAGTAGAAGGCCGGGATGCCGGCCCCGCCGGCCCGCATCCGCTCGACGAGAATGCCCTGCGGCACCAGCTCGACCTCGATCTCGCCGGCGTCGATCTGCTCATCGGCCGGCGTCGGCGGCCCCGGGCGCCAGGAGAACGCGGCGATCAGGCGCCCGACCTGCTTGTTGGCCACCAGCAGCATCGAGCGCAACTGGCCGACCGCGCCAAGACCGTTGGTCACCAGGGTCAGGTTCCGCGGGTTCGCCTTGTTGGTGGCGATCAGCAGGCTGACGGGGAAGCCGTAACTGGTGCCGAAGCCCGTCACGGCGACCGATGCGCCGTCGGGAATGTCGGCGACGGCCTCCTCGGGACTGCCGACGATCTTGTCTCTCATGCTCGAAAACCTCTGCTGCGTCGTCCCTGACCGCGAAGCATCACGTCGGCGGCTGCGCGGCGCAGCCGACACCAGCGGCGTGCGCGAACGCGCAGGGCAGGATAGCCGGTGCAGCCCGCGCCCTGCGACCCGCCTGGCCCATGCACCAGGGCAATCGCATGTTGGGTGTGTCGTGCCGCCGCGTCGGGGCTTGAAAGCCCCGCCTACCATCCTGCAGTCGCTGCGCGACGCTCCAGTCGCACCAGTGCCTGCCGTTCCCGACGGCCGTCGCGCAGCGACGGCATGCGTGTAGGCGGGGACTTCAGTCCCCGACTGCCCGTTCTATGATGCTTCGGGTACACCAACGAACATGCAATCGCCCTGGCCCATGCACGGTCTTCGCTGACATCTGGGATCCTGGCGACCGCCGACCCGCGCTGATACCATGGGCGGTCAGCGGACGATCGTCGTAGCGTCAGGGAGCCAGCGTTGGCCCCGTCCACTGGAGGACCGCGATGAACGATGGAGCGAACCGTCTGACCCGGCGCCGGGTCGTGAAGCTGGCGGCCGTCGCCATGGGGGCGACGGGCCTCTGGCCGCTGCTGAGTGCCTGCAGCGCCCAGCCGCCAGCCGCTGCCCCGGCCCCAGCGCCCGCCAAGCCTGCCTCTGAGGCGAAGCCCGCCGCGGACGCAAAGCCGGCCGAGGCCAAACCGGCCGCCGAGGCGAAGCCGGCCGCGCCCGTGCAGCAGGCCCCGGCGACGGTGGCCCCGCAGCCGGTGGTGGTGCAGCCGACCGCGAAGCCAGAGGCCGCCGACGCCGGCGCGATGCTCAGGGCGCCGGAGCCGAACCCGAAGCGCGGCGGCATCCTCAAAACCGCCTGGGGCGCGACGACGGCCCACTACGACATCCACCAGGGCGGCAACAACAACATCCTGATCCAGGTCTACGATGGCCTGATCGCCAAGAACCTGGCGACGGGCCTGCGTGGCGTCACGCCGGCCCTGGCGACGAAGTGGGAGGTCTCGCCGGACGGCAAGCAGTACACGTTCACGCTGCGCGAGGGCGTCAAATTCCACGACGGCACGCCGTTCAGCTCGGCGGACGTGCTGGCGACCTTCCAGCGGATCGTGCAGCCACCCAGCGGCGTCGTCAGCGTGTTCCGCGACGAGCTGGCCCAGGTCTCGGGCATCGACGCCGTCGATCCGAAGACGGTCCGCTTCACCCTCAAGAACCCGTGGACGCCGTTCCTCGAAGTGCTGTCCAGTCCGTCGATGATCGTCTACCCGAAGAAGGCGCTTGACGAGAACGGCGGCGACCTCCGCAAGATCGTGGCGCCCGGCACCGGCCCCCACAAGTTCAAGGAGTACAAGACCGGCGAGAAGTGGACCCTCGAACGGAACCCGGAGTACTGGAACAAGGAGCTGCCGTACATCGACGGCATCGAGGCATTGCACGTCGCCGCCTGGAACGACCGTGCTGCCGCCGTGATGACAGAGCAGGCGACGTTCTCCTGGAACGTCTCGCCGCAGATCTGGGAGGACGCCGTCAAGCGGCCCGACCTCGGCGGCTCGCAGATCCCCTGCCTCAACTCCCACACCGTCATGATGAACAACACCCGCAAGCCGTTCGACGATCCACGGGTACGGCGGGCGATTCACCTGGCGGTCAGCCGGCAGGTGATGTTCGCGGCGATCTCCACCCAGGAGCCGGTCTTCCTGAGCCGCTGGATGCCGTACGCCTCGCCGTTCTCGCCGCCGAACGCCGAGCTGGAGAAGCTGCCCGGCTACCGCGCGGACAAGGACGCCGACATCGCCGAGGCCAAGAAGCTGCTGGCCGCCGCCGGCTTCCCGGACGGCTTCGAGAACGTCGAGATCGTCACGCCGTCCGTGGCGCAGTGGTCCGAGATCAACACGCCGGCCTTCCAGGACGAGCTGAAGAAGACGCTCAACATCCGCAGCAAGATCCGGACAGTTGAGCGGGGTGTCATCTCGGAGGAGTACAAGAACGGCAACTGGGACATGCTGCTGGAAGGGGCGTTCGAGTCGAACTACATCGACCCGACCGTCCTCTGGACCTCCCGCCTCAAGACCGGCGGCTCGCAGAACTGGTCGAAGTACTCGAATCCAAAGCTCGATACGCTGATCGACCAGGTCAACGTCGAGACGGACGAGGCGAAGCGGAAGGCGCTGTTCAACCAGGGCATGGACTTGCTCGACGAGAACCCGCCGTTCTTCCTGATCGGCTTCTGCGCGCACTCGCCGCTCTGGCGCAGCTACGTCAAGGGGATGGCGCTGGACAAGCGGCTGCACGTCGAATGGGGCCGCCTCGACACGATCTGGCTCGACCGCTAGCGCCGTCTCGACGCCCCTCATGCCCAGGTTACCCCCACCTCCAAGAAGGCCCTCACCCCCCGACCCCCTCTCCCTGTGCGCGGGAGAGGGGGAGATTCACGAGATTCGCATGGCTCCCCCTCTCCCGCGCACAGGGAGAGGGGGTCGGGGGGTGAGGGCCTCCCTCGGGGTCGGGGGCCTCCTTGGGGGTGAGGGCCTCCTGGAAAGCATCACGCGCCGCGCCGTCGCACTCACGAGGAGGCCATGCAGCAGTACATCGTCCGTCGGCTGATGCTCAGCATCCCGACCATCTTCGGGGTCACCGTCCTCATCTTCCTGGCGATGCGCGTCCTGCCCGGCGATCCGCTGGCGATGATCCAGTCCGAAGGCAGCGGCTCGCACATCCTCTCCGAGGAGCAGTTGCAGGCCGCGCGCGCCTCGCTGGGCCTGGACAAGCCCTACTACCAGCAGTACCTCGAATGGATCGGGGCGATCCTCCGGGGAGACCTGGGCCAGTCGTTCTGGCGCGGCGACAGCGTCCGCGAGATCATCGCGCGCCGCCTGCCGATCACCGCCGAGATCGCCGGCGTGGCGATCCTCGTCTCGTGGCTGATCGGCGTGCCCATCGGCGTGTTCGGCGCGATCCGCCCGAACTCCTGGCTGGACATCTCGACCCGCCTCGGCGTCATCGTCTTCCTGGCGATCCCGAGCTTCTGGCTTGGCCTGCTCCTGATCATGACCTCGGTGCTCTGGTTCAACTGGCGGCCATCGCTCACCATCGTCTACTTCACCGACGATCCAGTCGCCAATCTCCAGATGATCGCCGGGCCGGCCCTGGTCATGGGCATCGGGCTGGCGGCCGTCATCGCGCGGGTCGCCCGGGCGGCCACCCTCGAAGTGCTCAACGAGGACTACGTGCGGACGGCCCGCGCCAAGGGCATCTCGGAGCGGTCCGTCGTGCTGGCGCACGTGCTCCGCAACGCCCTGCTGCCCATCGTGACCGTCTCGGGGCTGGCGTTCGGCGGCCTGCTCGGCGGCTCGGTGGCCGTCGAGCGTGCGTTTGGCGTGCCGGGCCTGGGGCAGGCGTTGGTGCTGGCGCTGACCGAGCGCGACTGGATGCTGATCCAGAACCTTGTGCTCCTGTACGGACTGATCTTTACGGCGCTGAATCTGCTTGTCGATCTGAGCTACGCCTGGATCGATCCACGCATTCGGTACGGGTAGGCCTCATGACCACTTCGGCCGCGCTTCCCACCACCGCCGAGCGCGCCCAGCCGCCCCGCGTGCGGCGTGCCACCGGCCTCCGACGGTTTGCCCAGGTGTCGCCCGTCGGCGCGATCAGCCTGGCGCTGCTGCTGTTCGTGCTGTTCGTCGCCGCCTTCGCCGATCAACTGGCCCCGCGCGATCCGCTCACGACCTCGCTGACTATCGCCCGCCGGCCGCCCTCGCTCCAGAACTGGCTGGGGACGGACAACCTCGGGCGGGACGTCCTCAGCCGGCTGATCCACGGCACCCGCGTCACCATGACGGTGGTGCTGATCTCGGTGGCGCTCGGGGACACCGTCGGGTTCCTCTGGGGCCTGACCAGCGGCTACCTCGGCAACCGCTTCGACCTGCTGAGCCAGCGGCTGCTCGACATCCTGATGGCCTTCCCGGCCCTGATCCTGGCGATGCTGCTCCTGACAGGCCTGGGGGCCGGGCTGCACACCGTCATCGTGGCGATTGCCGTGACCCGGGTGCCGCTGACCACCAGAGTGATTCGGTCGGTGACCCTCTCCGTCAAGGAGCAGGTCTACGTCACCGCCGCGCAGTCGGTCGGGGCCACCTCGTTCAGGATCATGGCCCGGCACGTCGCCCCGCAGTGCATCGCGCCGCTGCTGGTGATCCTCAGCTTCAACCTTGGCACCGCGATCTTCGCCGAGGCCGCCCTCAACTTCCTGGGCGTCGGGCTGCCGCCCCCCGCGCCGACCTGGGGCAGCATGCTCGGCGGCGTCCTGGCCGAGACCTTCCGCCCGCAGTGGTGGCTGTTGCTCTTCCCCGGGCTGGCGATTACCCTCACGATCACGGCGACGAACCTGCTCGGCGACGCGCTGCGGGACTTTCTGGACCCGCACCTCAAGCGCCAGATGCAGTTGTCCGGCTGATCGCCGCTCCCCCTCCACCCGCCCCCTCTCCACGACGATGTGACAAGGAGTGCTCGCGATGCGTGTTCTGCGCCTGGCCGCGTACCGGCCCCTGGCGATGGAGTTGGAAAGCGCCCAGATCGCCGATGTGCCGCCGCCCGGCCTGCTGCTGGTCGAGGCGAAGACGACGGCGATCTCGGCCGGCACCGAGATCGCGAACTATCGTGGCATGACGACCTACCGCTCGGCCGCGAACCCCGACTGGAGCGCCGATCCGTACCTGCCGGGCTACTCGCTGGCCGGCGTGGTCAAGGCCGTGGGCGAGGGCGTCACCGCGTTCCAGCCCGGCGACCGCGTCTGCGGGATGGGGCCGCACGCCTCGGCCTCGCACGTGCCAGCCAGCGGCTTCGTCAAGATCCCTGACGGTGTCTCGTTCGACCACGCGGCCATGACGACGCTGGTCTGCATCGTCATGAACGCCGTGCGGCTGGCCCACATCGAGCTTGGCGACCGCGTGGCTGTCGTCGGAGCCGGGCTGATCGGGCAGCTTGCGCTCCAATTGTCGCGGCTGGCCGGCGGCCGACCGACCGTCTCGGTCGATCCCATCGGGCTGCGGCGGGAGCTTGCGCTCAGGTGTGGCGCATCGGCGGCCCTGGACCCGACCGCGCCCGACGCCGTCGAGCAGTTGGAGCGGCTGACTGGCGGCCGTGAGTTCGATGTCGTCTTCGAGGCGACTGGCTCGCCGCAGGCGTTCAACCCGGCCCTCAAGCTGGTCCGCTTCGAAGGGCGGATGGTGCTGCTCGGCTCGACGCGCGGCCTGGTGGAGCAGTTCGACCCGTACTCGGACGTGCACCTCAAGGGCGCCATCCTGATCGGCGCGCACATGCGGACGCACCCAGACAGCGAGACGCCCAACAACCGCTGGACGCAGCCGAACAACCGCCGGTTCGGCCTCCAGTTGATCGCGGACGGGGCGCTGCAGCTCGAGCCGCTGATCAGCCACCGCGTGTCCGGCGACGAGGGGCCGGCGATGTTCGAGCGGCTGACCGAGAGCCGCGAGAGCTTCTTCGGCGTGCTGCTCAACTGGTAAACAATGCGTGGAGGGGCACGGTCGCTGGCGCGCCACGTGCAGTCATCCTGCTATGCTGCACGAACTGCCTCGGCTCACTGGACGATGGTTCTGGCAGATGCGCCCGGGCCGACGCGCGGCAACATGTGGAGGGCGATGGATGTCGGGTTTCGACTCTGGCTCTGACGCAGAGGTGTGCTACGACGCCATCCGTCGTTCGCCCGACGAGCCTCCCGAGGGCTGGCTCAACCTGTCAGCCGGCGCCCTGCTCGCCTTCGTGCTCCTCCTCGTGTTCGGCACCCATGCGCTGGAGCTGGAGCGGGTGCCGCCGGAGATGGTGTTCGGTTTCCTGGGCCTGTACTTCTACGCCGCCGGCTACCTGTCCGGACGGCGGACCGGCAAGATCGGCACTGGCGCCTGGGCGGGCGTCGCCTGTGGGCTGGCGTTCGGCGTCGTCGTCTGCGTGGTGATGTTCACGTCCGGCCCGGACCTGACGACCGGCTCGGCCAATTACGGAAGCGTCAACAAGGTAGCCATCGCCTGGAGCGGCGCCGTCTTCTACATCATGCTGGGCGCAGCCTGCGGCGCGGCCGGCGCGAAGCTCGCCGTCCAGTCAGCCCCGGCCAGCCGCTACTACCGCTGACGTCCGGGTCGCCGCGCCTGGCTGTAGCGCGAACTCAACCCGCACCCTCCACGCTGGTTGGCGCACCACGGTGGTTGGCGCACCACGGTGGTTGGCGCACCACGGTGGTTGGCGCATGGCGGAAACAACCCGTCCCCCTACACCGGGCGGCTACGCGGATCGAGGATGTCGCGGAGGCCGTCGCCGAGCAGGTTGAACGCCAGCACCGCCCCCATGATCGCGGCGCCGGGGAAGACGGAGATCCACGGAGCCGTGTCCAGGAAGGTGCGCCCCTCGTTGATCATGGTGCCCCAGCTTGGCGTTGGGGGCTGGGTGCCGAGCCCCAGGTAGCTCAGCGACGACTCGATGATGATCGCCTGGGAGATCGCAACGGTGAACTGGACGATGATCGGCGAGAGGACGTTGGGGAGGACGTGGCCGCGGACCACCCGCACGTCCGACGCCCCGACCACCCGCGCGGCTTCGACGTAGTCCTTGCCGCGCTCGGCGAGGGCCGCGCCGCGCACCACCCGCCCGAAGGCCGGCCAGTAGGTGATGGCGATGGCCAGCAGGGCGTTCTGGATACCCAGCCCGAGCGCCGCCGAGATCGCGATGGCGAGGATCAGCGACGGGAACGTGAAGAAGATGTCCATGATCCGGCCGAGGACGTTGTCCACCGTGCCGCCGAAGTAGCCGGCCGCCAGCCCGACCAGCGTTCCGATGACGGCGGCGATGGCGATGCTGCCGATGCCGACCAGCAGGCTTGCGCGAGCGCCATGAATCGCGCGGCTCAGCACATCGCGCCCGAAACGGTCCGTGCCGAATGGGGCCGCTGCTGACGGCCCTTCAAGCGCCTTCGCGGCGTTCATAGCAACCGGGTCGGCCGGTGCGACGACGTTGGCGAACAGGGCCACCAGCACGAAGAAGACAACCAGGATCAACCCGCCGAGCACCAGCGGGTTGCGGACCAGCGGGCGGTACCACTGCCGGCGGCGAGCGGCACGCACAGGGGCCGGCGCGGGGGAGGCGGCTGGCGCGGAGATGGCCTGCATCGTCACGAGCGGCCTCCCGAGCGGCTCAGCCGGATGCGCGGGTCGAGGTAGCCGTAGAGCACGTCGACCAGCAGATTCGTCGCCATGAACAGGACGGCCGTGAAGATCACCGCTCCCTGGACGATGGGGTAGTCCCGCATACCGATGGCGTTCAGGATCAGCAGGCCGATGCCCGGCATCCCGAACACGGATTCGACCACGACCGAGCCGCCGAGCAGCGATCCGAACTGCAAGCCAAGGATCGTGACGACGGGGATCATGGCGTTCTTGATGGCGTGGCGCAGCACGACGGCCCGCTGCCGCAGACCCTTCGCCTGGGCGGTGCGGATGTAGTCCTGCCGGAGGACGTCCAGCAGGCAGGAGCGGGTCATCCGCATGACGCTGGCCGAGGCGCTGGTCCCGAGCGCCAGGGCCGGCAGGATCATCAGCGAGAGGTTCTGGAGCGGATCGACGAACGGGCTGACGTACCCGAGCGGCGCCCAGCGGACTGTCAGCGAGAGCACCAGGATGATCATGGTCGCCTGCCAGAAGACGGGCATCGACAGGCTGAACAGGCTGACGATCCGGATGACGTGATCGAGCCAGGTGTTCTCGTTGACGGCCGAGAGCACGCCGAGGGTGATCCCGACGATCATCGAGATCACGGCGGCCATCAGCGCGAGCTGCAAGGTGACCGGCAGGGCGTAGAGGATCATGTCCATGGCGGGGAAGCGCGCTCGCCAGCTTGTGCCGAGGTCGCCGGTGAGCAGACTGCCGAGATAGCGTCCGTACTGGACGTACACCGGCTGATCCAGCCCGAAGAAGGCCCGCAGCGAGCGCTGGACTTCCTCGCTCGAGTCGCCCTGAGCCAGGAGTTGATCGACGATGGTGCCGGGGACGAGCCGCATCACGACGAACACGAGGGTGACGACCCCGAGCAGGGTCGGGATGGTCGCGAGCAGCCGTCCCGCGATGTAGCGGTGCATGGGAACCCTTTCGGGGGAGTGGGCAGGGGGTGAGGGGTTCTTGGAGCCCTACTCGATCCAGGTCTCTTCCAGGCCGCGCAGGATCATCGGCGGGTACTTGTCGCGGGCGTAATGGACGTTCTTGCGCGTCGCGTCGTAGAAGTCGACGTGGAACATCCAGATCCCGTGGAAGCGGTCCAACAGCGTGCGCTGCACCTTGTCGTACATCTCTTTCCGCCTGGCTGGATCCCAGGTGTAGCGGGCATCGTCCAGGAGCTTGTCGATCTCCGGATCGTTGACGTACGGGTAGTCCTGGCCCTTGCTGTGCAG
The DNA here is from genome assembly GCA_020850535.1 of Chloroflexota bacterium. Classification (NCBI taxonomy): domain Bacteria; kingdom Bacillati; phylum Chloroflexota; species Chloroflexota bacterium. Next base: position 23,232 of record JADZEM010000016.1, on the reverse strand, counting down.
GAAGCGGTGGCTCGCATCAGGGTCGATGGCCGAGCCGCCCCAGGTATTCGGGTAGATCGGCGCCTGACGGTCGAGGAACTGCTTGGTGAGCGTCCCCGCCTCCATCATGACGACCTCGCAGTCGATGCCGACTTCCTTGGCGTTGGAGGAGAGGATCTGCGCGGTGTCGACGCGCCAACGCGTCGTGGCGTCGGCCCAGACCTGGGTCTTGATGCCGTCAGGGTACTTGCCGCTGGCCTTCGCCTCGGCCACGGCCTTCCTGGCGGCCTCGACATCCCGCTTCCACCACTTCTTGACCTCGTCGTCGGGGAGGGCCCAGGGGGTGACTGTCGGGCTGATCGGCCCGGTCGCGATCCCCTGGCCGCCAGACGCGATCTTCACGGCGGCGTCGCGGTCGAACGCCCAGTAGATCGCCTCGCGGACCTTCGGATCGGCGAGATGGCCGATGCGCGCGTTGACGTACATGGCGACGACGCCATCCTGCACCCTCGGGATGCGGTGGACGGCAACGTTCGGATCGGACTCCAGCCCCTTGATGTTGGTGAAGTCGAGGATCTGCATGTGCTGGATCGCACCGGTCCGCATGCCCGCCACAATGCCGGCCTCGTCCGGGACGATCTTGAAGGTGATGCCGTCCAGGTAGGGCAGGCCCGGCCGCCAGTAGTTCGGGTTCTTCTTGACGATGATCTCGCTGCCGGGCGTCCAGCGCTCGAACATGAACGGGCCGGTGCCCATGCCGGTACGGGCAAGGTCGCCGTTCTGCTCGACGGCCTCCTTGGCGACGATCTCGCCACCCTTGAACTGGGCCAGCATCCGGAAGACGCCCGGGAACGGCTTCCCGAACTCCATCTTGACGGTGGACGGATCGACGACCTGGACCGCCTGGATCGCGGCGTAGTCGCGAGCAAAGACCGACTTCGGGTCTTTGAGACGCTCCATGCTGTACTTGACGTCCTCGGCGACGAGCTCGCGGCCATTGTGGAACTTGACGCCCTTCCGCAGCTTGAAGACGAGGGTCGCGCCGTCGTTCTGAACGTCCCAGGACTCGGCAAGGTTCGGCTGGACCTTGTTCTCCTTGTCGAAGTAGACGAGGTAGTCGTACATCAACGAGGTCCAGGTCGCCGGGAACCCGAGATGTGGATCGAGGGTCGAAGGCTCGGCGGTGACGGCGCTGATGAGGGTGCCGCCCGGCTTCGGCTGGCCGGCGGCCGGCCTGGCCTCGGCAGGCTTACTCTCGGCTGGCTTGGCGGCCGGAGCCTGTGCCGCTGGCTGTGCTGGAGCCTGCGCAGCCGGCGCCTGCGTAGCCGGGGCTGCCGCGGGAGCTTTTGGGGCGGCCGTTGGAGCGGCGGCCTGTGGGGCCGTCCCGCCAGCCCCATACGAAGGGGGCGGCCCAGAATTCTGACAGGCCTGGGCCAGCAGCACGGCGGCCGCGGCGCCGGTCAGGCCCACGGCGCGGAACAGGAAACCGCGCCGGGTCAGGCGGGCGCTGACGCTCGTCATTGAGGTCTCGCGTGTGGTCACGGTCACTCCCTCCATTGGGTGTGTCGCTTGATCCAGAGGTACTCTCGCTCGTCGGTTGCCCCTCACCCCCCGCCCCCTCTCCCGCACGCGGGAGAGGGGGAGCCAGATGCGTGGATGACGGTGAGATCAGACGCGGGTCGGGGCGGCCTGCACGAACGCCCGGCTCAGGGCGTCCCGCTCGATGACGGGCGACTCGCGGTGCAGGTAGCAGGCGACGATGCAGTGCGGATCGGGCTGGTAGAGCGGCGGGTGCTGCTCGATGCAGGCCGGCAGGGCATGCGGGCAGCGGCTGGCGAAGGCGCAGCTTTGCGTGGACGCCCGAGCGGCCTCGCGGGAGGCCTCCTCCTCGCCCAGCCAGGGATGGCGGGGATCGGCGCGCGGCACCGACCCGACCAGTAGCTGCGTGTACGGGTGGCGCGGCCCGCGCACGACCTGCTCGACGCTGCCAGCCTCGGCGACGGTGCCGCGATACAGCACCACGATGTTCTCGCTGACCTGATACGCGGTGGTCAGATCGTGGGTGATGTAGACCAGCGAGATGCCGAAGTCGCGGTTCAGTTTGACGAGGCTGGCGAGGATCGTGGCGCGCAGCGAGGCGTCCACCATCGAGACCGGCTCGTCGGCGATGATGATGCGCGGACGCACGATCAGCGCGCGGGCCACCATGATGCGCTGACGCTGGCCGCCGCTCAACTGGTGGGGGTAGCGCCCGAGCGTCTCCTCCGGCCGCAGCCCGACCGCCTGGAGCGTCTCCTCGACCAGGTCGCGAGCCTGGGCCTTCGAGGACGCCAGCCCGAACTTGCGGACGGGCGTCTCCAGGACGGTGTCCACCTTGTAGAAGGGGTTGTAGACCTCGTACGGATCCTGGAAGATCACCTGGACCTGCCGCAGGTACTCCTTCCAGCCCTGCTTGCTGAGCTTCTGGACGTCCGTGCCGTCGTACAGCACCTGCCCGGTGGTCGGCTCGACGAGGCCGAGCAGCAGGCGGGCCAGGGTCGTCTTGCCGCTGCCGCTCTCCCCGACGATGGCGGTGATCGACGGCGGGCTGTTGGCGATGGTCAGCGAGAAGTCGGCCAGGGCGGTCGTCTTCGTGCGGTCCATCAGGCCGCCGCCGAACACCTTCGTGACGTTGCGGGCTTCGAGCAGGGGCGCTGCAGTGCGCGCGTTCTCAGTCATGGCTGGTCCGTCCTCGGTCCCGTCGTCGGCGGCACGGCATCGGACAGAGGATCGAGCACGGGGGAGGCCGTGGCGAGCCGCCCAGCCTCTGACACCTGAGGGCTGACCACCGACGACGCGTAGAGGTGGCAGGCAACCCACCGGCGCGGGCGGGCCTCCAGCAACGGCGGCTCATCCGTCTCGCAGACGGTCATCGCCTGTGGGCAGCGCGCCCGGAAGGCGCAGCCGGCTGGCTTGTCGAGCAGCGAGGGCGGCAGACCAGGGATGCCCTGGAAGACGCCCTTCCGCTCGAGCGAGGGCAGGCTGGCGATCAGCAGTTGCGTGTACGGGTGCATCGGTGCGTCGAACACATCCAGCACGTCGCTCAATTCGACGAGGTTGCCAGCGTACATGACGCCCAGGCGGTGAACGAACTGGGCCATCAGCCCCATGTCGTGCCCGATCAGGATGACGGCGGCGTCGATCTCCTCCTGCACCGAGCGGAGCGTCTCCATGATCTGCCGCTGGACGACCACGTCCAGGGCGCTGGTCGGCTCGTCGGCGACGATCACCTTCGGCCGGAGGCTGATGGCGATGGCGATGCAGACGCGCTGCTTCATGCCGCCGCTCAACTGGTGCGGGTACATGCCGGCCACGGACGGCGCCAGCCCGACGCGCCCCAGCAGCTCCGGGATGAAGCCACGGGCGTCCGAGCGCCAGGCGCTGCCGTTGCGGGCCTGGACGATGCCGCCGTGCGCCGCGACGGCGTCTGAGATCTGGTCGCGGACCCGCCGGACCGGGTTGAGCGAGTTCATGGCGCCCTGCGCCACCATCGCGATGTCGGCGAGGCGGGCGCGGCGCATCGCCTCCTCGGAGAGGGCCAGCAGGTTGACGCCGTCGAGGATCGCCTCGCCGCCCTCGATGCGGCCGGGCGGCTTGATCATCCGCATCAGCGCCAGCGCCATGGTGGACTTGCCGGAGCCAGACTCCCCGACGAGGCCGAGGCGCTCGCCGGCCCGCAGCGCGAAGCTGACGCCATCCACGGCCCGGACCGGGCCGCGCAGGGTGTGGTAGTGGACGCGCAGGTCGCGGACGGTCAGCACGTCGCCGGCGGTGGTCGGCGGGCGGGGGAGAGTCGCCTGTGGTGCGCTCACACAACCCTCCGACGGCGGGGATTGGCGACCTCGTCCAGGCCGGACGAGATCAGGAACAGCCCCACGAACATCAGCACGACGACCAGGATCGGCGGGATCCACCACCACCACATGTTGCGGAGCAGCGCGTTGTACTTGATCGCCCAGTAGATCGTCTGGCCGACCGTCGGGTCGTTCTGCGGGCCAAGCCCGAGCACCTCCAGGCCGATGGACGCCAGGATGGTGGCCGAGACCGCCGTCACGAAGCTGGCCGCCAGGTACGGGAGGAGATTCGGCAGCAACTGGAACAGGATGATCTCGGGGGTGCCCAGGCCGGAGCGCCGCGCCACCTGGATGTAGCCGCGCTCGCGGAGGGTCAGCACCTGCGAGCGGATGGTGCGGGTGGGGCGCGGCCACGCCAGCGAGGCGACCACCAGCGCCAGCACCTCAACGCTGATGAACGTCTTGATCGAGGCGGCGATGGTGATCAGGATCAGCAGGCCGGGCACCGTCAGGATGATGTCCACGATCATCGAGATGACGGTGTCCACCGTGCCGCCCAGGTAGCCGGCCGTCAGGCCGAGCAGCGTCCCGATGCTCAGGCCGACAGCGCCAGCCAGGAACCCGACCTTCAGGGTCAGCGGCAGGCCAGCCACCATCACGGCCAACAGGTTGCGGCCCTGGTCGTCGGTGCCGAGCAGGTAGCGGGCGCTCGGCGGCTGGCCGGGCACGGCGCGCATCGGCTGGGCCTGCCGCACGTCCACGAAGAGCGGGCCGATCAGCCCGATGGCGAGCAGCGCGCCCACGACCACGAGGCCGACGATCAGCTCGGGGTTGCGGCGGGCGTAGTCGCGGAAGACGTCCAGCCTGCTCGGCGCGGCCGAGACGGCCCGGGCACGCGGGGGAAGGGCAAGCGAGAGGTCCGCCATGTCAGGCCCCCCGGTACGAGATGCGCGGATCGACCAGCGGGTAGGTCAGGTCGAGCAAGATGGTGGCGACGGCGATGGCCAGCACCGTCATGAAGACCACCCCGTAGATCACGAAGTAGTCGAGCGCGGCGATGGCCTGGAACAGCAGCGAGCCGACGCCTGGATACCCGAACACGATCTCGACGACGACGGCCCCCGACACGACGGTGCCCAGCGAGAGGGCCAGCGAGGTCAACTGCGGCAGGATCGCGTTGCGGAGGGCGTAGTGCAGGAAGATGCCGCGATCCGGGATGCCCTTCGCCTCGGCGTAGACGACGTAATCTTCGCCCTCGGTGGTGACCATCATGCCGCGCATGCCGATGGCCCAGAACCCGACCGCCGAGAGCACAATCGAAAAGGCCGGCAGGATCGAGTGGTAGATGGCGTCCTGGAAGAAGCCCCAGCTCCAGTTGGGGAGGGTGCCCACGGCGAACCCGCCGGAGATCGGGAAGAGCGGCAGGGCGATGCCGAGCGCGTAGACCAGCACCAGCCCGAGCAGGTAGTACGGGATGGCCGAGAGCGCCATCATCGGCAGGACGAGGTGCCGCAGGAACTTCGGGGAGCGCGGCCACGCCATCAGCGCGCCGAGCAGCGTCCCCAGCGCGAACGAGATCAGGGTGGAGACCAGCAGCAGGCTGATGGTCCAGGGGAGCGCCGCCATGATCAGGTTCAGGACTTTCGACGGGTAGCTCGCGATGGAGTAGCCGAAGTCCAGTTGGAAGGCGTGCTGGATGTAGAGCAGGTACTGGACCCAGAGCGGCTTGTCCAGGCCAAACTGCTCGTTGTAGGCGCGCACCATCTCTTCGATGCCCGCCTGCTGGTAGCCGCCCGTCGCCAGCGCGCTCAGGAGGCGCTCGCGGACGGGATTGCCGGGCGCCAGGCGCGGCAGGATGAAGTTGAGCGTTGCCGCACCCCAGAGGACAACCAGGAACTGGATGAGCCGACGAACGAGATAGTCGAGTCGCATGGTGGTCTACCGACCCTCGTGCTGGTTCTCGCCGTTGGGCGGCCGAACAGCGGCGCCCCAACGGCGGTACGCCGAACGTGGTGGCCGAGCGCCGTCACGGGCGCCCGGCCGCTGCGATGGATCGGTCAGGCCGGCTGGATGGTATTCAGTACCAGCCCGGCCGAGCCGCGATGCCAGAGCGATGGCGCGCAGTACGGCGTCTTCGAGTCCGGCCAGCCCTTCCAGTCCGTCCCGCTGACCGGGAGGATCAGGTACCACTGGATCGTGGGGACGTCTGGCAGGTTCTTGAGCCAGATCTCCATCGCCTGGCGGTAAGTGTCCATGAACGCCGAGTTGCTCGGGTGCATGGCCCCCATCTTGTCCACGAGGTCGGAGAACTCCTTGTTGGACCAGCGGTACGGGCGCTCGGCCACTTCGCCGATGGGCTTGACCCAGCGGGCGTTGTAGTGGTCCAGCGTCTGGTATGGGTCGGTGATGCTGCCGGTGTGGCCCTGGATGAAGGCATCCAGATCGCCGGTCTGCATCAGCGTGGCGGCGTTGCTCGGCGACTTGAACGAGGCGTCGAAGCCGGCATCGCGAAGCTGGGTGACGATCAGCGGCGCGAAGTTCTGGAAGAAGCCCGGCGGCAGGATGATGATGGTCGAGATGCGCTGGCCGTCCTTGACCCAGAGCTTCTCGGAGTCGCGCTTGTACCCCTTGGACTCCATGATCTGGTCGGTCTTGGAGGGGTCATAAGTGCCGACGGGGTACTTCTGGAGGAGATCCTTGACCGCATCGAAGTAGGGGATCATCGGCTGGTAGGTCGGGAAGGGGAGCAGCGTCGCCTCGGTGTCGCCCTTGAACCCGATGTCTACGATCGACTTGCGGTCGATGGCGTAGTTGACAGCCCAACGCACCTCGGGATCGTCGAACGGCGCCTTCATGCAGTTGAAGCTGAGGCAGTTGGTGTACCAGTCGAGCCAGCCCCACGGCTTCACCTTGTCCGCGCTGCGGACGAGGATGTTCAGGTTCCGCTGCAGGATGACCTCGGCGTCGGCCGGCTGCTGGATGTTGTGGGTGGCCGTGACCTGATCGGCCGCGAGAAGCTGGGTCAGCTTCGGGTCTTCGTAGTGCGGCAGGACGATGACCTTCTTGACGGCCGGCAGCTTGCTGAAGCCGGCCTTGACGCCCCACCAGTCGTCGCGCCGCTCGAAGATCTTCTGGCCGGGAGTGGAGCTGGTCAGCTTCCACGGCCCGGTCACCACGGGCGGCCCCTTCGCCAGATCGAGGTTGGTGAAGGTGAGCGGATCCTGGCCCTTGAAGACGTGCTCCGGGACGATGGGGAAGCCGGCGTCCTGGTGCCACTGGATGTACTGGAACATGAAGCGCGGGGCCGGCATGTTGAAGGTGATCTTCGCCGTCTGCGGGTCCGGCGCGGTGACGTCCTTGATCCAGAGCTTCATGTCCGAGGCGAACACCAGCTTCGGGGCGTTCTCGCGGAGCATGTTGAGCGTGAATACCACGTCGCTGGCCTGGAACGGCTTGCCGTCGCTCCAGGTCACGCCCGGCCGCAGCTTGAGCGTCAGCTCGGTGTAGTCCTTGCTGTACTCGTAGCCGGTGGCGAGGTAGGGGATCTCGCCGTCCTTGCCCTGGAGGCCGGGCGGGGCGGTGACCTCCTTGGTAAACCAGGGGTTGTAGAAGTAGAGCGGCTCGTAGGCGAAATGCCAGCCGGTGCGCTTGGCCCCCGTCAGGAACGGGTTGAAGATCTCCGGATCCGCGAACTGGTTCAGGTCGTCGGAGACGCTCATGATGACCGTCTCCTTGCGGTTGACCCCGCTGGCGGGCGCATCGCCGCCGGCGGCCGGGGCGGGCGGCTGGGCAGCCGCTGGCTGCGCGGCGGGCGCCGGTGGAGCAGCCTGCGCCGGAGCCTGGGCGGCCGGGGCCGATTGCCCGGCCGGGGCCGACTGCGCGGGCGCGCCGGCCGCTGCCGGCTTCTGCTCGGCCGGCTTGGGAGCCGTCGTTGGCTGCGCGCCGGCCGGCGGCAACGGCACGGCCTGGGATTGGCAGGCCGTCGTGAGCGCGATCGCGCTGATGGTCGTTCCGGAAAGGAGCAAGAAACGTCGGCGGGAAAGTCGCTGCACCATGAACCCCCTGTCCTCCATGACGGGTCACCACAACAACGTGATCGGTGGTTGCTACGACGATTGCGCTCCGCGTTCCGCGCGTCGGGGTAAAGCGCCTCCAATGCCAGAGTGGTGAGGGGTTGGGCGGGCGCCGGACGAGGCGTCCTGCCTCAACCCCTCATGAAGTTGCCAGGTCTGGACCGTCCGATCTCCGACGATCGGATGCGTAGAGTTGCTGGTCAGATGCGAGCAGACGCCGCGATCGCTAGCCCTTGACCGCCCCCGCCGCCAGCCCGGCCACCACGAAGCGCTGCGCCAGGAAGTAGAGCAAGACCACCGGCAGCGAGGCGAGGATCGCGCCGGCCATGATCGCGCCCCAGACGTACTGGTCGCCGACGATCATCCCCGAGAGCTTGACCGGCACCGTCTGCAAGGCTGGCCGATTGATAAACACCAGCGCCAGCAAGAACTCGTTCCAGGCGCCGGTGAACGTGAAGATCGACGCGGCGACGACGCCCGGGGCGGCCAGCGGCAGCAACACCCGGATCATCGCGCCGATCCGCGAGCAGCCGTCGATCATCGCCTGCTCTTCAAGCTCGGCCGGGATACCCCGGAAGTAGCCCATCAGCAGCCACGTCGCGAAGGGGATCGAGAACGAGAGGTAGGTGAAGATCAGCGACTGGAGCGTGTTCGCCAGCCCCAGGCCGTTGACCACCAGGAAGAGCGGGATGTAGATCAGCGTGGTGGGCAGCAAGTACTTGAAGAGGATCAGGCGGGCCACCCAGACCCGCCCCCGGAAGCGCAGCCGCACGACCGCGAAGGCCGCCAGCACGCTCATCGAGATCGCCACGACCGTCGCGGTGGTCGCGACGATCAGGCTGTTCTGGATGTTGACGAAGAACCGCTCCCCGACGATCACCCGCTGAAACTGGATCAGTGTCGGCTGGCGCGGGATGTAGGAGAAGTCGTCGTAGATCTCCTTGTCCGTCTTGAAGGCCGTGACGACCATGCTGTAGAGCGGCAGCGAGACGAAGGCGGTCAGCAAGACGACCACCAGAGCGGCCGGCACGGCGTTCGTGATGCGGCCCAGCGGGCTGCCGGCCGGCCGGCTGATGGCGCGGCTGCTACTCATCACGGCTCATCACCCCGCTCAAGGCCACGATGAAGAGGCCGAGGATCGGCAGGATCAGCACCGGCACCGCCGACGCCTCCCCGAGCCGCATGTTGACGATGCCCATCTCGTAGGCCAGCACCGTGTAGACCATCGTGGCGTCGGCCGGGCCACCGCCAGTCAGCAGGTAGATCGGCTCGAAGGCGTTGAACGTCCAGATGGTCGCCAGCATCAGCACTACCAGGATCACGTGCCGCAGCCCTGGGATGGTGATGTAGAGGAACTTCTGCCAGCCGTTCGCGCCGTCCACGGCGGCGGCCTCGTACTGCTCCGAGGGGATGTTCTGGAGGCCGGCCAGGAACGCCACCCCGAAGAACGGGAAGCTGCGCCAGACGTGGGCCACGATCACCGAAGGGAGGGCCATCTTCGGGCTGCTCAGGAACTCCAGCGGGAACGAGATCAGCCCGAGATCGGTCAGCGCGTAGTTGAGGACGCCCTGAAGCGGGTCCAGGAACCAGCGCCACATCATGTAGGCTACGAAGCCGGGGAGGATCCACGGCACCAGGAAATAGGCCCGCAGAACGTTCCGCCCGAAGAAGGCCCGGTTCAGCACGAGCGCCATCGCCATGCCGAGCGCAAACTTCAGGACGATGGCGACGACCGTGAACACCAGCGACTGCTGGATGGCCCGGAGGAAACGCGGCGACGACACGACCTGCGTAAAGTTCGCCAGCCCGACGAAGGTAGCGTCCCGGCCGATGCTCTTGTCCGTGAAGGCAATCCAGATCGCCGTGAGCATCGGCCAGACCACCAGCACCAGCATCACCAGCAGGACCGGCGAGAGCAGCAGCCAGCCCAGCACCGGCTCGCGCTGGAAGAGCGGGCGTCTGCCGGCGGCCGGCTGCGTCGGCGCTTGCACCGAGACGCTGGGCGATCCGGCGGCCATCTCAGGATTTCTCGTACTTCTTGTAGATCGTGCTGATCTCTTCGGCGGCGACCTGGAACGCCTCCTCTGGCTTCTTGCCGTCGCTGATGCAGGACTGGAGCATGCGCGGGATCACGAAGGCCGTGTTCATCTCGGCCCAGGCCTGATTCTGGGTGTCCGGCCAGGCGGCCGGCTTGCCGGTCTTCGCAAGATCGACGCGGACCTTGAGCCAGCTCTGGTTGAACGCCGGATTGTCGTAGTGGGCCTCGGTCGTCGGCCCCCACTGGGACTTCGGCCAGTACTCCTTGAAGTACTCCTTGTCGTACAGGAAGTACAGCAAGTCCAGGGCCTTCTCACGGAAGGGGCTGTCGGCCTTGACGCTCATGGCGACCGCCCCGACCGGCTGGACATGCATCTTGGGGCCGGCCGGCTTCAGGTACGTCCCGACGCCCGGCAGCATGTCCGGCTTGTTGTCGCGGATCCAGGCCGGGATGCTCAGCGGGTTGAAGGCGAACATCGTGCGGCCGGACTGGAAGGCGTCGTTGTCGCCGGTCTGATCCCAGGTCAGCACGCCCGGCGGGAAGACCTTCTTCGTGTTGTAGCCGTCCAGCACCATCTGGATGACTTCGACCGCCTCCTTCTGGAAGTTGCCGAAGGTCACCTGCTTGCCGGCGTCGTCGGCGAAGCGGACGCCGTAGGACTGCAGCACCTCAACCCAGAGGTTGGCGTCCGAGGTGTTGCTGAGCGCCTGCCCCAGCCCGAAGAAGCGCGGCGGCTTCTGGGCCTTGGCGGAGTACTCGAACAACTCCACCCAGGTCTTCGGCGGCGGCGTCAGGCCGGCGTCCTTGAGCAGGTCGTCCCGCGAGATCATCAGGTTGGCCGAGGTGCCGATGGGCAGGATGTACTGCTTGCCGTCCGGCCAGGTCGAGACGGCCGTCGCGCCCGGCGCGAACTTCTGCTCGCCGTCGATCTTCTTGTAGAGCGCGCTCAGATCGGCGATCAACCCACGCGGCTGGAGCAGCTGGGTCCACTCGTCGCCGGCTTCCAGCACGTCGGGCATCGTCTTCGACTCGATGGCGGCCGGGATGCGCTTGCCGTAGTCGCTGGTCCCGATCTCGACGACCTCGACCGGCACGTTGGCCTGCTTGCCCCAGGCCTGGATGCGCTCGGTGCGGTACTTGTCGAACGGGTCGAGACGGGTCTTGTACATCCAGAAGATCAGGGTGCCGGCCGGCGCACCGGCGGCCGGCGCCTGGGCAGCCGGTTTGGCCGCCTCGGCTGGCTTGGCAGCCTCAGCCGGCTTCGACTCGGCCGGTTTGGCCGCCTCGGCCGGCTTGGCGGCCTCCGCTGGCTTCGCCACCGTGGGCTGGGGCTGGGCGGCCGGGGCTGCTGGCACGGCAGTGGCCGCTGGCTTCGCAGGCTCGGCCGGCTTGGCGGGGGCCGCCGCCGGCTGGCCGCAGGCCGCTGCCAACGGAAGCGCTGTCGCCGCACCGATCCACAGCAGCACCTGCCGACGGCTCACACGTCGGGCGACGGAAGGGGGCGCACCCTGAGCTTCGGGTTGCATCATCGCATCTCCCCGCCTGCGCGCACGCCAGTCACCACAGACTGGCTGCCACAGCATCTTAGATATACACGCGACCATGCATGTACTGTCCGCGTGCACACGATAGCAGCGCTCTGATACCGTGTCAAAGCACTTTGGGCGTCGCTGAAAGGTTGTAGCACTCACCGTTTGCGCTATTTCCACAGCCGGAGTCGCAGGAAAGCAGTGAGGAGCGGCGCTGCACGTGCTGGGCCGTTCTCACCAGACTGGGCGCCCGTCAGCGAGGACGCCGGCCAGCCCAGACATGTCGCGAGGTGGCGGATGAAGATCGTCTCTGTCGAGCCCATGCTGATCGACCGGTACCTGTTCGTGCGGATCACGACCGACAAGGGGCTGGTGGGGGTCGGCGAGTCCGGCACCTGGGGCCATCTTGAGGCCTCGGCGGCGGCCATCGCCAAGTTCGGCGACTACCTTGTCGGCAAGGACCCGTCGCCGATCGAGCACCACTGGAACGTGATGTACCGCTCCGGCCACTTCCGCGGCTCGGCGATCATGGGCGCGATCTCCGCCATCGACATCGCCCTCTGGGACATCAAGGGCAAGTCGTTCGGCGTGCCAGTGTACGAGCTGCTGGGCGGCAAGACCCGCACCAAGGCGCGGGTCTACTACCACGTCAAGGGGCCGACCATCGACGCCCAGGTGGAGAAGTGCGTCGAGGCGAAGGAGGCCGGCTACACGGCCGTCGGGCACCTGAACCCGTTCCTCGACGAGGCCCGCAGCCAGACCTACTTCCAGACCCACGCGGCGAAGATCGAAGGGGCCATCGAGAACGTCCGCCGCTACCGCGAGGCGGTCGGGAACGACGTGGATCTCTGCCTGGAGATCCACCGGCGGCTCTCGCCGGCCGAGGCCATCGTGCTGGGGCGGGCCATCGAGCAGTACCGGCCGATGTTCTACGAAGACCCGATCCTGCCCGACAACTTCGACGCGATGGCCGAAGTGGCGAGCCAGATCGGCATCCCCATCGCCACCGGCGAGCGGCTGATGGGCATCCACGAGTTCCAGATGCTGCTGGAGCGGCGGGCGACCCAGTACGTGCGGATCTGCGTCTGCGTGGCAGGGGGGATCTCGGGCGCGAAGAAGATCGCGGCGCTGGCCGAAGCGCACCACAAGTTCGTGATCCCGCACAACCCGCTCTCGCCGGTCAGCACGGCAGCCTGCTTGCAGCTCGACGCATCGATCCCCAACCTGGCGATTCAGGAGCTGCCGGACCACGCCGACGAGACGCCGGACAAGGACTTGCTCAAGGAGCGGCTGCGGGTCGAGAACGGCTTCCTGCTGATTCCTGAAGGGCCAGGCATCGGCGTGGAGCTGATCGACGACGTGCGCGAGAAGTTCCCGCCGAAGCCGCGCCCGGTCGGCACACGGCTCAACGTAGACGGGTCGGTGGTGGACCAGTAGACAGTGGTGGACCAGTAGACACTGGCGCAGGCCGTCATCTCGTGCAAAGCGTGCGTGCTGCCCCCTGTCATCCTGAGCGCAGCGAAGGACCTCACCCGCTGACCGTCATCTCTCGCGTCAGCGGGTGAGGTCCTTCGCTACGCTCAGGATGACAGGGGGCTCAGGATGACAGGGTTCTTCCGCGCAGCGGTCTTGATAATCTGCCTATCCAGATGGGTGGCCCGTCAGCCGCGGGTGCGCTCGGGGATGCCGGCGATGAGCGCTTCGGCCTGCGCCAGCACGGCCTCGGCCGGCTGATCCAGGTCGACCGCTCGCCCGAACGGCTGCGGGATGTCCTTGTCGGTTGCCCAGTACACCTCGATGCGGTTGCCTTCAGGGTCGAAGAAGTAGATCGCGATGGCGATGCCGTGGGTGATCTCCCGCTCGACGGTCACGCCCTCAGCCTGCAGCAGCCGGTGGAACCCGAGCAGGTCCTCCAGGCTGTCCACGTGCCAGGAGATCTGCTGCACCACCTGGGCATCCTCAGGGCCGGTCCGGCCCCGCATGATGACGAACTCGTGGTGCTCCTCGTGGGGCCGCGAGCTGAAGAAGACCATGCCGCGCCCGGCGTCCTCATCGGTGACGGTCAGCCCGAGGACGCGGGTGTAGAAGGCGCGCATGGTGTCGAGATCGCGAACGAAGATGCCGGTGTGTCCGAGGCGCGTAACGCGAGGCATGCTGATCCTCCTCGATCAGGAGATGCTGGCAGCGATGCCAGCTCGTCACGGCGGTCTATTGAGCGAAGGCCCTCACCCCCGACCCCCTCTCCCGCGCACAGGCCCGGTGGCTCGACTTGGTCCGGGGGGTGAGGGCCGCCCGTCACTTCGCGTACTTGCCGCCGGTCTGCGGCGTGGCGTCCTCGTGGCCCTGCTCCTGGCGCTGGAGCCGGGTCTCGCGGGCCCAGGTCCGCTTGAGGTCGTCCTTCACCTTGAAGGTCAGGCGGCCCAGCCCTTCCGTCTCGATCTCGACCGTGTCGCCGTCCATGAACGGGTTCAGCCCACGATGGTTGGTGCCCGTCGCCAGGATGTCGCCGGCTTCGAGGGTGTGGATCGAGGTCACCCACTCGATGCACCGCGCGATCTTGTGCGCCATGTCATCGGTGTTGAAATTCTGCATGACGACGCCGTTGTTCCAGAGCTTCACCTGGAGCTTCTGGGGATCGGCGATCTCGTCGGCGGTCACGAGGTACGGCCCGATGGGCGCGAACGTCTCGCGCGACTTCATCTGGTAGAAGGCCGGAACGCCTCTGGCCGAGCCGTCCACAAAGTTCATGTAGCCGAAGACGTACTTCAGTGCGTCGGCGGCCTTGACCTGGGTGGCACGCTTGCCGATGACGATGGCGACCTCCGCCTCGCCCTCGAAGATGGTGGCCGGAATGTCAGGCAGCACCATCGTGTCGCCGTTGCCGATGATGGCGTTCGGGGACTTCTGGAAGGCGTTGATCGGGGCCGGCTCGGAGCGGGTACCATCCTCCATATAGTTGACAGCCATGCAGACAATGGTGAACGGCTTCGGCACCGGCGGCCGGATCCGCACGCTGCTGACCGGCACGCCCGCGCCGCGCTCGACGGCCGCTTCCAGCTTCGGGCGGTACTCCGCAAACCGCTCGATCAGCCCGTTGAGCAGGTCGTGCGGCCCGAGATGGGGGATCTCCTGCACCACGGCGGAGACATCCACCACCGACTCGCCCTTGAGCACGCCGAGCTTGAAGTCGTCGAAGAAGAGGAGCTTCATAGGTACCCTCCTGCGCTGCACGCCCCGCTGCGTGTGAGCCTGCCCGATGATAGTGCGTCGGCGCAGCGGCAGGCAGAAGGGTGGGTGATCGGCTGAGATTGGCGGCGGTGTCGTCAGTCGAGGATGCGGACCAGCCCGGCGTTGCCGTCCACCTCGACGGTCTGCCCGTCCTGGATGACCGCCGTGGCGCGGGCCGTCCCGACGACGGCCGGGATGCCGTACTCGCGGGCCACCACGGCGCAGTGGCTCAGGATGCCGCCGGCGTCCGTGACCACCGCCGAGGCCGTCGCGAAGAGGGGCGTCCAGGGTGGGGCCGTAAACTCGGCCACCAGGACGTCGCCAGGATGGACCCGGTCGGCCTCGTCCAGCGAGCGGACCACGCGCGCCGTGCCCGTCACCTTGCCCGGCGAGCCGGCGCTGCCGCGCAGCTCGGAGGGCGTCTCGGAGGGGGGTGGCGGGCCGGCCCCGAACATCTTGACGATGGCCCGGCCGATGGGATCCTGGGGCGGCGGGCCAGACGGCGGCGTGCCCAGGCCCGGCGGCGGCGTCAGGGTGGCGGCGTGCGCCAGCTCGGCCTTGCGCTCGGCCACCAGCGCCTGCCGCGCCTGGCCCGGCAGGGCGGCGGCCGTCTCCCGCAGCTCGTCCAGGCTCAGCAGGAAGACGTCGTCAGCAGCGTCGAGCACGCCGCCTGAGGTCAGCCGCTTGCCCAGCTCCAGGATCACCAGCCGGACCTCGTAGGTCGTGCTGAAGTCGATCCAGAAGCCGTGCTCCTCGGACAGGACGTTGGCGACCTGCGCCGCCGCCAGCAGCCCCTCGAACTGCCCGACGACCGGGCGCGGGTAGCCCTGGAGCCGCTCGCGGGTCTCGGCCACCAGCCGCTCGCGCTCCTCGATCAGGGCGGCGCGCTCGGCGGCAAGGTCGCGGTCTGGCTGCTGGACATACTCCTTCAGATTGCGGAGCACCGATGCTGGATTCTCGATCCAGCCGGGCTGGCGCAGCCCCCAGGTGTCGCCGCGCCGCCCGAACGCCGACAGGAAGCCCTGCAGCTGGCCCAGGAAGGCGCGCCCCTCGGGGGTGGCCTCCAGCGCCGCCACGATCTCGCCGGCTGGGACGGTCTCGAAGACGGCGCGGACCGGCGGATCGGCCACGGCGTGCCGGCTGAGGCTCCACAGCTCGCGGTTGCTCTCGAGGGTCTTGTTGTCGAAGCCCTGAAGCAGTCGATACGCCTGGAAGGCGTCCTCGTCCCCGAAGAGGTCGCGGTAGAAGTCGTCAAAGAGGGAGATCGCCAGCAGCATCGGGAAGGCGATCAGGAAGTGGATCTCCCAGACACGCTTCAGCCTGTCCAGCGTCCAGTCGAGGTGGGCCAGCAGGGCAGGGGTATCCGCACCATTGAGATCGTACGCCTGCCAGGCGGCGAGGTACGCCTTCAGCTCCGGCAGGTACTCGCGCTCCCAGAGCTCACCCAGCCGCTCGATGACCGGCTGCACCTCGGCCTCGGCCAGCTTACCCTGAGCCTCCACCTGCTCGGGGGGAATGTGGGGCGCCATCGAGTCGTAGTGATAGGTGTTGAACCGCCGGACCGCCGCCCGAATGGGCAGCTGGTAACGTGCAGCCGCACAGTTGAAGCCGTGCTGATGGACGATCTTCACGAAGTTGTGATCCATCAGCGTCATCGGGTCGGGGAAGTGCATCCGATCCTGCTGCCAGAAGATGCCCGCATCGGATGGGTGCTCCCACTCCACCGGAAATGGCGCTGCGTTGGCGGTCCCCACCGCCGACTCAGGCTGCCGCTCGTCAAGCTGCGTCACTGTCCCTCCTGATGGCCCCGCGGGGCCTCCCACACGTCCACGTCGATCCGAGACCACGCCGATACACGAGCGCACCGCCGCCGGGTCAGCCGCCGCCGGGTCAGCCGCCGCCGGGTCAGCCGCCCGCCTGATGCGCCTGCCGTTCGCCTACCGTCCGGCGGCTGCCAGCGTCGTGATTGGGCGGCACTGGAGCAGGTAGAGCACGTCGTCGCGGTAGGCGCACTCGATATCCACCGGCCAGCCCATCGTCGCTTCGAGATCGCGGGCGAGGCCGGCCATCTCCCGAAGCTGCGCGTCCGACAGCGACGGCTGCCGGGCCATCAGGCGCGGCACGTCGACCTCGCGGGTGCCGCCAGCCACCGCGACCGTCATCTTGCGCTTCTCGGCGACGGTGCGCACCGTCACCTGCCAGCCGGCCGGATCGCCGGTCGCCCGCACCACGAAGGTGTCCGGCGTCACGCTGCCGCCCACGACGCTCTCGCCCAGGCCCCAGCTGGCGTTGACCACCACCTCGTCACGGTTGCCGGTCAGCGGGTTGGCGCTGAACACCACGCCCGAGACGTCCGCCACCACGAGCTGCTGAACCAGCACGGCGATGCTCGCGCCATCGGTGGCGAGGCCGTGCTGCCGGCGGTACTCCAGCACGCGCGGCGCACGCGCCGACTCCCAACAGCGGACGATCGCCGCGCCGACGGCCTCCGCGCCGATCACGTTCAGGTAGGTGTCGTGCTGGCCGGCGAAGGACGTCTCCGCGCCGTCCTCGTCGACCGCCGACGAGCGCACCGCGACGGACGGCTGGGCCTGACCGGTCTGCTCGGCCAGCCGCCCGTACGCCTCGGCGACCCGGCGCTGAAGGGAGGCCGGGAGCGCATGGCCGCCCACCACCGCCAGCTGGTGGGCATCCGTCGTCAGGCAGAAGCCGCCGGGCACACGGTAGCGGGCGGCCAGCCGGCTGAGCGGCGCAACCTTGCCGCCCACCAGCCCGCGCACCTCGGCGTGCGGCTCCCCCAACCAGACGATCTCGTGCCGCGCAGTGAGCGGCGCGCTCACGCTCGGTGCTGCTTGCCGCGCCGGTTCCGCCGCCATCTCACACCCTCCCTGCTGCGTGCTGCGTCGGCGTGTGCGGGCCACGTCGGCGAGGCAGAGGGCGTTATACCGCTGACAGCTACTCGAAGGCAGCGTTTTCCTCACGGTGGGTGACTCTCCGAGATGTCGGCTGCTTGACAGTGGCGCGCAACACGAGATCCCCTTCTCGCAGCCGCGACGACGGCGCGTCCGGTTGCGCTGCGTGGCGCGGTTTTGTCGAGCCATAAGAGGTAGCCCAAAACAGAAGGTTGCCTGCACGGCACAGTCAGGACGCTCAGCGAGTGCGAGCGGACGCGTCAGGCGGCCACGCTGGGCCGATGACCGGCCGCGCCGGCCCAGGCAGGACTGTGCTCCCGGGCACATCGAGAGTGTTCGGATGCATGCAAGGGCGTCGTCGTCTGGGGCACGTCTCGGCGCGGCCGGCCGGCACGGACACGACCGATCAGCCAACCAGACAAGGGGATGGGAAGGCGCATATGAGCGATATCGACAGCCGGACCAGCGGCAGCACGCTCCGTGCGGCGTGGACTCCGGCCCTCGGGGCGGCCATCGCGCGGGAGAACTTCTGGGATCCAGCAGGCCAGCCGGTCCGACGCGCGGCGATGGAGCAGTTCAATCAGATCCCCTTCGAGCGGCGGCGCGCCATCTTCCAGGCGGCGATGGATGCTGGCCTGACCGCCGAGGGCATCCTGGAGGCCGGTGCGCGCGGTAGCTGGCGGCAGGCGATGTGCGCCGTCGTGCTGGGCGAGCGCTTCCCCGGCGAGTGCCCGGACCTGAACCCGTTCATGCTGGCGGGCGAGGCTGGCGGCGTCTTCCGGGGCGGCGCGGACTGCCTGAACAGCTCGGCGCTCGGCTACTTCCAGTTCATCGCCCAGAAGCCCATCGAGAACGGGCAGCCCTTTTCTCCGTCGTTTGACTACGGACACTGGCGGGCCTACGGGCCGTTCCCGACGGACTACGCCCGCCAGACCGAGCCAGCCTCGCAGGTGCGCCAGTTCATCCGCGCCATCCGGGGCTCGCGGAAGCATCGCGGAGACCCGCTGAGCGTGGTCCGCCAGAAGGCCTCCGGAGACCACACCTGGGGCCCATGACGCCCACCAGGCCGGCTGACCGCGCCCTCGACGCGGTGTGGCGGGCGTTGCTTCGGCCCGCCACACGGGTTGGAAGGTGTCCAGGCGCCTGTGATCTGGCGCCTAGATCTTGATGCGCATCACGACCGCCTGATCTGGGCCAGCGTTGCCTGACAGATCGGCGCCCATGAAGCCAGCCACGATGACCGCCGACTTGTCTGGCGTCAGCGCAACGCCGTACCAGGAGTCGTTCGGGCCGCCGATGTCGGTGATGAGCTTGCCGCCTTCGCCGAACTCCTCGATGAGCTTGCCGTTCTGCGCGAGCAGAACCACCATCCCATCGATGTCGCTGGCAGTGCGCTTGCCGCTCCCAACCGCCACCAGCCGACCGTCCGGCAGCGCCAGGATGTTGCGCGCTCGGTCGTCGTCGTCGGCGATATTGATCCGGGTCACGCCGTCGCCGATGCCGAAGTTGAGGTCGCGCTTGCCGTCGCCGTGGAACCGATAGGCGACCAGGTCAACCTTCTCATTGGCATCCGCGCCGCGTCCGTAGCCTGCTGCCACGTAGTCGCTTCCGTGCCGCGTGACGTTGTAGGCCTCGGTCACGCCGGGGAGCACCGTGTCGGTGGCGATGCCGCCGTCGCCGAATGACGGGTCGAGGATGCCGTTCGCCGAGAGCCGGATAAGGACTGGCCGGACGACGCCGCCGCTGGACGAGTAGCCACTGGTGACGATCTTGGCGTCGCCCTGTACGATGATGTTGCGGGGGCTGTCACCGCTCTTGTTCAGGTCAACGACGACCATGCCGTTGGCCCCAAACTCAGGATCGAGCGCACCGTTGCTTGTGAGCCCGACCACCACGTAGTCGGTGTCGGTACGGTCGGGGCCGTCGGCGAGCTTCGAACCGAACACGATGATGCGGCCGCCCCGCATCGCATCCATGCCCCAGGACGTATCGCCGACAAAGGTCGTACCGGTGGTGACGCGGCCGGTCCCGAGGTCGATCCGAGCGATGCCACCCTGGCCGAAGGACGGATCGAGCTGTCCGCGCCGGTCGAACTGGACGACGGCGATGTCGGTATCGCGAGCGGCGTCCCCCGCCGCGCTGACATCGCGCTCAATCGGCCCCGAGATCAGGATCTTGTCGTTCTGCAGCACGACGCTGCGAGCAAGCTCGCCGGTCTTACCCGGGGAGACGTTGACCGACGCGATACCGTTCGTGCCGAAGGTCGAGTCAAGCGTACCAGCGGGCGTCAGCCTCGCCACCGCCATGGCCTGATCGCCGCCGACCGTAATGAACCCCGCCGCAAAGATGCCGCCGTCTGGCGCAATGGCGACGGCCATGAAGCGTGCGTTGCCATCCAGGGAGAGGCGGGCCATCCCGGCAGCGCCGAACGCCGTATCGACGGCTGCCGACGCTGTGCTCATCGGCTTCGGCTCGTTTGCGCCCGAGCTGGCTGGAACTGGCTCATCGTCGCACTGGGCGACGGCGGCTGACGCGGTCAGCATGAAGACCATAAGGACGGATATGACGGTACGCCAGATCGACATGGAGCTACTCCCACCCTCGGAAAGTCGACGCCTATTAGATACGGCTACAGTAGTTCATTAGGATCCACTGCATCAAGAGGTTCGTGGAGTCTGTTCTTTGCGTGCTGGCGTTGGAGCGAGACGATGGCGACTGCGATGCCCTCAAGATGCAGCGTGAACAGGCATCGTTCGATGTTGGCATTCTGAGCAAGGCCCGAGTGGAGACGCAGCCGTACGAGATCCGCAACCGGTCGCCAGGCTTCTGCGCGCTGCGCGACGCCCTGGCAACGCTCGCGGATGCAGCCGCCCGGGCACCCGAGCCGTAAGGTATGACTGGCTACCGCTTGATGACCTTCCGCGGGTCGCGGCTGAAGCTGTTCCAGATGTCGGGCGGCGCGCCCTGCCCGCGCCCGGGCAGCGAGCGGTAGTACTCGATGAAGGGGCGGTCGTCGCTGAGGATCGGGCCGGGGCCGACGAACTCCGCGATCTCGTCGCGGGTCGCCACGAACGCCTCGGGCACCTCCTCCACGCCGCCGAAGCCAGCCTGCCGCAACGCCTCTCGGGCGCGCGGCGACTCGAACCGCTTCGCCGTCTCGGCCATGTCCAGTTGGATCGGCTCGCGGCTGCCGATCACCAGATCAGCCGTCAGCCAGAGCGTGACGTGCGGGAAGACTGCCAGGTACGTCCGCAGCATCGTCTTGTACTGGTAGTCGTCGTGCGGGCCGATCCACTGGGCCATCACCCCGTCAGGCTTCAAGGAGGCCAGCGCCAGCCGGTAGTACTCGGCAGAGTAGAGGTTGGTGCTGCCAGCGTCGAGCGGCTGGATCGTGTCGGTGGTGATGATGTCGTACTTCTGGGTCGAGGTCAGCAGGAAGTTGCGGCCGTCGCCCATCCGAATCGAGAGATTCGGGTTGTGCATCACGTCGTAGTTGACCGCCGAGAACCGCTCGGCCCCCTCGACGATGGCATCCGACAGCTCGACCACCTGGACCCGCGTGCCCTCGTGCTGGAGGATCGAGCCGGCCGTGTGCCCCGCCCCCAGGCCCACGATCAGCACGTCCTGCGCCCTGGCGCGGACCAGCAGCGGCGTGTGTGCGATCTTGCGGTGGTACTGGACCAGCCCCGGCTCGTCGTTGGCCTGCCCGCGACTGTTCGTGTAGAGCGTCCGCACGCCCTCCGGGTTCCTGACGATGGACACCGTCGTCTCGATGCCCTCGCGGAACCACTCAACTTGCGAGTCCTTGAAGCGGATCGAGAACAGTGCATGGTAGAGGTCTGGCTTGGCGATCCACAGCACGATGAACGCCGCCGTGCCGGCCGCCGTGAGCACCGCCCGCGAGGGCAGCGTCCGCCAGTCTGAGGCCAGCAGCAGCAAGCCCGCCAGCCCGAGCGACGCCACCGAGAGCAGCAGCAGCGAGGCCTGCGTCCCGAGCAGCGGCAGCAGCACGAAGCCGCCGAGCATCGAGCCGAAGATCGCGCCGAAGACATTGACGGCGTAGATCTGGCCGAGCCGCTCCGACGACCGATCCAGCCCCACCGTGTAGATGCGGGCGGCCAGCGGGAACGTCGCGCCGATCATGAAGGTGGTCGGCAGGATCGTCACCGCCGCCACCACGAAATTGAAGTTGGTCGAGGTGGCCGCCAGCCGGCGCAGGCCGCGCGTCGCTTCGAGGAAGCCGCGGATCTCGGCAAGGTTCGAGACGGCCCAGATCGCCCAGATGCCGCCGATGGCGATGCCCAGCTCCAATGCCGCGAACAGCAACGGCACGTTCACCTTGCGCCGCATCAACGGCGTGACGACGGCGCTGCCGAGGGCGATGCCGATCAGCACCATCGAGAGCATCGTAACGAAGGCGTAGATCGAGGTGTCGAGCATCAGCGAGAGCATGCGGGTCCACGAGACTTCGAGCGCGAACGAGATCAGGCCGCTCAGGCCGTAGGCGACGAGCGTGGCGGTGCGGATGCGGGCCGAGTAGGCGGGCGTCGTGTCAGAGGACGTGGCGGCAACGGCGTCGTCGGACTCCTCGACGCGCGTCTCGCCCTCGCGGATCACGAACCGCTGGAGCAGAAAGGCGATCAGCCCGACCAGCGCGTTGACACTGGCGGCCAGGATGATCGAGGCGCTGATGCCGATCCCGCCGATCAGCCAGAAGCCGGCCAGCATCGTGCCGAAGATCGCGCCGAAGGTGTTCGCGGAGTAGAGCAGGCCGATGCGCCCGGGCAGATCGCCGTAGCGGGCCAGCGAGGACTTGACGATGATCGGCAGGGTGGCGCCCATCAACGTCGTCGGGGCGGCCAGCACCGCGAACGCCATGATAACGCGGACGACCGTCAGGATCGCTTCGCTGTCGCCGACGGATCGGGCAACGGCCGGGTAAGCTGACTGGAGCCACGTCAGGGCGCTCGGCGTGAGGATCGCCACCAGCGCCACGCCGATCTCGATGATGGCGTAGACCAGCAACGGACGCTGGATGCGCTCGGCCAGCCGGCCGCCGAAGAAGCTGCCGAGGGCCAGCCCGCCCATGAAGCTTGCCAGCACGACGGTCACCGCGTAGACCGTGATACCGAACGAGAGTGAGAGCATCCGAACCCAGAGCACCTGGTAGACCAGGCCGGACGCTCCAGACAGGAAAAAGAGGAGAACCAGCCACCAGACCAGACGGCTCGTTCGGTCAGCAGGGCGCGTTCGGACCGCCGGAGCGGCCGCAACGGTCGTCATGCAGGTGCCCGTCCTTAGAGAGGGAGCGTCTCGGGGGGCAACAGGCTGCTGCGTCCGGATCCGAGGCGGGCGCGAGTATAGCAGAGCGCCCCGCCGCCGCCCGTCTTTTGTCGAGTGCGAGCCAGGACGCCTGCACGTTGGGCACGTCGTGCAGCGTCGTCGGCGTTCCCAGAACGTCGCAAGATGCGCAGTCGGGGTTTGACTCTGGTTTCCGGTAGCAGCTGACGTCCGGGGCTGGCGGAGAGGAGGGGGACAGCAAACGAGCCACGCGGTGGTGTACCGTCGGGGTGTTCAGACTCGACGAAACGACCGGGTGGCTCGATGCAAGAGACAGTGTACCGGGTGATCGGGATGCTG
>JADZEM010000015.1 GCA_020850535.1 Chloroflexota bacterium | reverse complement strand
CCGACGCCGATCATCCCGCCGGGTGCCCCAACAGTCGGGCGCGGCGGGCGGCCGGCCGCGCGGCGGGGCGCGCCGGGCGGCGGCGCCGCCCGGGGGCCCGGGGCCGCCCCCGGGCGGCGCGGGGGCCGGCCCGCCGCCCGCGGGGCGATTGCATGTTCGTCGGCGTTGCCAGGACGCCACGACACGAGTGGTCGGGCCTGAGGGCCTGGCGCGGCAAGAGCCTGCTCCCGGCCGTCCCGCTCGGGTAGACTTCGCGGCGTGTCACAGCCACGTGCGCTTGTCGTCGGGCAATCCGGCGGTCCGACAGCGGTCATCAACCGTTCTCTCGCCGGGATCATCCGCGAGGCTCTCGCTGCCGACGACCGTGTCGGTCCGATCCTCGGGCTGCGCCACGGCATCGAGGGGCTGCTCGGCGGGCAGTTCGTCGATCTTCGGAACCAGCAGGCGGGTTTCCTCGACGCGCTGGAGGAGACGCCGTCCAGCATCCTCGGCTCGTGCCGCTACCGGCTGGCCGACGAAGACCTGGACCGTGCGCTCGGCGCCCTCCGTCAGCTCAACGCCGGCATGTTCTTCTACATCGGCGGCAACGACTCGGCGGACACGACGCATCGGCTGGCGCTGGCGGCTCAGGCGGCCGGCGACGATCTCGTCTGCATCGGCGTCCCGAAGACGGTTGACAACGATCTCGTCGGGATGGACCACTGCCCGGGCTTCGGCAGCGCAGCGCGGTTCCTGGCACTGGCTGCGATGGAGGCCTCGCGGGACACCGAGGCGATGCGTCGCAGCGACCCGGTCAAGATCCTCGAAGTGGCGGGTCGGCACGCCGGCTGGCTCGCCGCCGCGGCGGCGCTCGGACGGCGGTACGAGGACGAAGGCCCGCACCTCGTGTACGTGCCCGAGTGGCCCGTCAGCGTTGACTCGATTCTGGCCGACGTCGCCGAGACCCACCAGGCCTACGGCCACGTGGTGATGGTGCTCTCGGAGAACCAGCCGGGGCCAGATGGACACGTCCTCGGATCGGGCGGGCAGCCACGCCACGTCGATGCCTTCGGACATGCCTACTTCGACAGCCCGGCCGAGCACCTCGTCAGCCAGATTCGCGGACAGCTCGGGCTGCGGGCGCGTTGGGAGAAGTACGGGACGCTCCAGCGGATGTCGATCTCGTGCCGCTCGGAGGCCGACGCCGAGGAGGCCGTGGCCGTCGGGCGCGAGGCCGTGCAACTGGCCCTGAGCGGCGCAACGGATCAGATGGCCGTCATCCAGCGGGCGTCAGACGATCCGTACACCTGGGCGCTGGGCGCGACATCGCTCTCGTCGGTCGCCAACGAGCAACGGCTGCTCCCGCCCGAGATGGTGCCCGACCCGCGCGGCGGCCCGACGGCGGCCTTCCGGCGCTACGCCGAGCCGCTGCTGGGGTCGCCGCTGCCACGGCACGCCCGGCTCACCTGACGCGCATCGCGGGCGCTGTCACCGTCGGGCTGCCTCAGCGCGTCGCGTTGACGACCGTCGCGAACCGCTCCAGCTCACGCCCGCCGGCATCCCGCACGGTCAGCGTCACGACATACAGGCCTGGCAGATCGAGTCGAAGCGTTTGGCACACGCGGTCGGCCGGCGGCTGGAACTCCCCGAGCGTTCGCTGCGAGCCGTCCGGCCCCAGGACGTTGATCTGGGCCGAGCTGCCGTGCGTCGCCTGGGCGCAGAGCGTGGCCTCCTCGCCGACGCTGTAGGTGTTGCGGTCCGCCCGCAGGGGCGCATTGGTCGTGATCGGCCGGAGCGTCGGGACCGGGAGCGGCGTCCTGGTCGCGATGATCCTGGCCGGTGTGCTCGTCGGGAAGCTCAGGCCGGGCGGCAGGATCAGGCTGGGAGGGGTCGGCCCGATGACCGGTGGCGAGAACCGCGTGGGCGGGCTGCCGGCCGGAGCTGGCGAGCCAGCCGCACGCGGGGGAGTCGGGGGGGTGGCCGGCGTCACGGCCTGACTCGGCGTGGCGGCGGCGACAGTCTCGCTGGGCCGGGCCGCGCTCGGGCTGGGTGTGGCAGCGGCCTGCGCGACCGGTGACGGGGATGGCGCGAGCGTCGCGGCGACGGCCGGCGAGGGGGCCGGGCTGCTGGCAGCCTGGAGTGTGGGCGGCGGCTCGGCGGGGCTGGCAGCAGGCCCGCCGCCCGAGCGCGAGATCGCCAGCAGCACGCCGCCCACCAGCCCGACCAGCACCAGCAGGCCGACTCCAAGCAATAACATCGGTCGCCAGAGCGCCGGCCGCGCCCGGACCGGACGTGGTGCGGAACGCGGCAGTTGGATCGTCGGCGCTGCCTCAGCCGAGGTGGTGTGCGCCTCTGGCGGCATCCCGAAGCGTGCCGGCGGCTGGTCCGCGCGCTGCTGACCGAGCGTCTCGCGGGCGGTGCCAGGGTCTTGCGCTGGCGTCGGCGGCGCTATCGGCCCGAAGTCCTCGCCGGGCCTGCCGCCCCAGGTGTACTGCTGATCGGAGAGCGCTCGCCGCTCGGGCTGCTGCCCGTCGTCGATGGAGCGTCCGCCGCGTCCGCTGCCGCCGTGTTCGTCCACTCAGGAGAGTATACGGCCGGCCATCGCGCGCGTCGGATGTTTCACCCCAGACGCTGGCTCCACTCGTGAGACGCTCAGGCCACGCGCTCCACGGCCACCTGATCCCCGACCTCGGTGCCGCTCTCGGCGATGGACCCAACCGGCAGCTCCAACACGGTGTGCGCCCGCCGCACGTACGGGCCGAGCCGACCCGGCCGGAGGTCGGTCACCAGCCGCAGCACCGTCCCCTGGCGGTCGAGGTACACCACGTCCAACGGGATCTTCATGCCCCACATGTGGACGGAGTTGCAGGGCACGATGACCAGTCCATCACCGGCCGGCAGGTCAGTGCGGCCAAGCAGGCCACGCAGCCGACTGAGGAAGCCGTCGGCGAGGCCGGCGTGGTCGGCAAGCTCCACCGAGCGGCTGAGGTTGGTGATGCGAACGGTCTTGGGCATGACGTGCCTGCTCCAGTATGGCAGGCCGCCTCGTGGCCTGTCAGTCGTGAACTGCCGGGCTGAGTTCCTGCCGACGCTTCCCCCGTCATCCCGAGCGGAGTGAGGCTGCTCCCGTCACCGTCATCCCGAGCGGAGTGAGCGTGCGAACGCAGTCGAGGGATCTTCCTCGTCAGCCGTCCCTCACCTGGGGAAGATCCCTCTCCGCTCGTTCCTCGCCGCGGTCGGGATGACGGACGGGAGCGCGTTTCTCGCTGCTGTCAGGTTGAGGATGGGCACCGAGCAGCCCTGCGATTCAGGCCTGCCGAGCCACTAGTTCGGGCCGTTTGAGAAGAAGGAGAAGAGGTCCTGAGCGGCCGGACCGAGGATCACCACGAACAGGGCCGGGAAGATCAGGAAGACCAGCGGGATCAGCATCTTGACCGCCGCCTTGTGGGCCAGCTCCTCCGCGTGCTGGCGACGGCGCAGGCGCATCTGGTTCGCCAGGGTCAGCAGCGTCTCGGTCAGGCTCATGCCCAGCTCGTCCGCCTGGATCAACTGGCTGGTCATGATCTGGATCTCGTCCACCTGGGTGCGATCCGCGAGATTCAGGAGCGCCTGCCGGCGGCCTGCGCCCATCCGCAGCTCGCCAAGCATGGTCGAGAACTCGAAGCTGAGATCGTTGTCCCACTTCTCCAGGATCTCGCCGATGGCCCCGTCGAACGAGAGGCCAGCGCTCACGCCGATGGTGATCAGGTCGAGCGCGTCCGGCAGCGCCTTCTTCATCAGGTACTGACGTTTCTTGATAGCCCGCCCGAGCCAGATGCTCGGCAACATGAAGCCGACGATGGCCGCCGTCGTGGCAGTCAGGAGCGTCGTCGTGAACGGCGCCAGCCCGATCATCAGCCAGAACCCGCCCATGAACAGGGCCACAGCAAGGCCGGCCTTCGTCGCGACGAATCGCGTGTACTGCTGGTTGCCAGGGCGACCTGCAAGGATCAGCGTGCGGCGGAGCTTGTCGCCCTGGTTGGACGGCACCAGCTTCGCGCCGATCTTGCCGAAGAACGCGACCATCGGCGAGATGGTCAGGCTCTTGCGGCCCTCTTTCGACGCCTTCTGAATGGCCCTGGCGCGATGCTCCGCGCTCCGGCCGACCCACATCGCGAGGCGGTCCTGCGCGGCGCGCCAGCGAGCGTGCCAGATCAGGCCGGCGATGGTCGCCAGGAACGCCGTGCCGCCTAAGATCGCCGCCAGCGAGCTGGCGAGCGACATGTTGATCGTGCCGGGTGTGGGCGCCGGCACGGCGATCAGCGCATGATTCAGCTCGCGCTGGGCCGGAGCATCCGCCTGCGGCGGGAACGGCACCGTGAACTGTAGCCCGGTGCTGACCTCGGGACGACCGTTGATCGAGACGGCCATCCGCGCCGCGAGCGACTCGCCGGGCGACGTCGGGCTGTAGGAGATCCAGCTCACTTCGTAGCTGCCGACCCCCGTCGTCGGCACCCGCCCGACGGTGTGCACTTCGAGGACCGGGTGGAACTGAAGGCCCGAGATGATGTTGATGTCGTGCGGCTCCAGGTAGGCTGGCGGCAGCCCGGACAGTGGCCGCAGGCTGAAGCGCGTCTTGATGCTTGGGTACTTGTCCGTGCGGATCTCGTCGATGGTGATCTCGGAATCGTCCGGGGCTGGGACCGCCGTCGCGCGGGGCGGGATCACCGCCCGCACGGACGATTCGTCGGCGGCATGCGTAATGGTCGCCATCAGCGGCACGCCGACGAGCAGCAGTCCCAGACCGGCCACAAAGAGGGCCAGCGCACCCGGAAGGCTGCGGAGCCGGCGGAGGATCTGGGGCGCTGACAGGTTACACATCGATGTCTGCAATCTTCATGAGCGCGTAGAAGCCGGCCAGCATCCCGAAGCCGCCCATGATCAGCAGCATGCGGGCGATGCCCGGCTGGAACAGCTTGCCGATGTAGGCCGGCGCGAGCACGAACAGCGCACCGACGATCAGGATCGGGAGGGCGCTGACGATGTAGGCCGACATCCGCTGCTGCGCCGTCAGGATGGCGATCTCGCCGCGAATACGCAGTCGCTCGCGGATGGTGTGGGAGATCGTCCGGAGGATCTGCCCGAGGTTGCCGCCCACGCGGTGCTGGATGGTGATCGCCGTCACCAGCATGTCGAGGTCGAGGCTGCGGACGCGGTCGAGCATGTGCGCGAACGCCTCCTGCATCGGGACACCCACCGCCATCTCGCGGACGGCGATAGCCAGCTCCTCGCCGATCGGAGCGGCCATTTCGCGGCTGGCCATCTCCATCGCCTGGGGGAGGCTCGACCCCGCCTGGAGCGCACCGGCCATCGAGTCGATGGTCGGCGCGAGCTGCCGCTCCAGCTTCTTGAGCCGCGTGCCCTCGAGGAACGAGAGCGTCATCAGGGGAACGAACCAGGCAACCGGCAGGACCGTCATCGCGACGATCACGGCGCCCATGCCCTTCAGGTCGGGGACGGTGTTCGCCAGGTACCAGACGACGATGAAGCCTCCGACGCCGGCGATGCCCTGAATGACCAGGAAGCGGCTGGCCTGCATGTCCACGCCCGCGCGCACCAGCCGCAATTGCAGCTGCTTGGAGTAGTTGGCCTGTCGCAGGCGGCGGTTGACTTCCTCGACCCAGGCGACGCGCGAGGTCTGGCGCTGGCGGCGCACGCTCATGACCGGCTGGGGGGTCGAGCCTCGCCGCACGAAGACGCGCAGCCGGCTGTCAAGCAACGCCTGACTGGCGAGCTGGAACACGGCGAACGTCATCATCAAGATGCCGGCGCCGGCGATCAGGGCGGCGAGCTCGGGCTGGGTCATGGCTTAGTGGCCTCCTCGGAGCGGGGAGGTGACGCGGCTCTCGTTGAGCCGCTGGCTGATGCCGTTGCCGTTGCCGAACAGGGCATCGGGGAGCTTGACGCCGTTGCGGGCCATCTTCAACTCGAACTTCGGGCGGACGCCGGTCGAGCGCAGCTCGCCCTGGACCTTGCCGCGCACGATGGCCCCCTGCTCGAAGCGGAAGATGTCCTGCAGGATGATCACGTCGCCTTCCATGCCCTGCACTTCCGAGACGTGCGTGACCTTGCGTGAGCCGTCGAACAGACGCTCCTGGTGGATGATGAGGTCCACGGCAGATGCGATCTGCTCGCGGATGGCCCGGTGCGGCAGCTCGATGCCGGACATCATCACCATCGTTTCGAGGCGGGCCAGCGTATCGCGCGGGCCGTTCGAGTGCAGCGTGGTCATCGAGCCGTCGTGGCCAGTGTTCATCGCCTGGAGCATGTCGAGCGCTTCGGAGCCTCGGCACTCTCCGACCACCACCCGGTCGGGCCGCATTCGGAGCGCGTTGACCACCAGTTGGCGGATCGGCACCTCACCCGTGCCCTCGATGTTGGCGGGGCGCTTCTCCAGTGAGATCACGTGGCGCTGGCGCAGCCGCAGCTCGGCGGCGTCCTCGATCGTCACGATGCGCTCATTGGTTGGGATGAACGACGACAGCACGTTGAGCAGCGTCGTCTTGCCCGAGCCCGTGCCGCCAGACACCAGGACGTTGAGGCAGCCCTGGACGCACAGGCTCAGGAAGTCGGCCACGTCGGGAGTGATCGACCCGTACTGCACGAGGTTCTGCATCGTCAGGGCTTCGCGTGAGAACTTTCGGATGGTGATGACGGGTCCGATCAGCGAGATCGGCGGGATGATCGCGTTGACGCGCGAGCCGTCAGGCAGACGGGCGTCCACCATCGGGGAGGCTTCGTCGCAGCGGCGGCCGAGCGGCGCCACGATGCGGTCGATGATCCGCCGCACGTGATCGTCGTTCTCGAAGCGGATATCGGTCTCTTCGAGCTGACCCTTCCGCTCGACCCAGATCTGATCTGGCCCGTTGACCATGATCTCGCTGATCGACTCGTCGCGCAGGAGCGGCTCGATGGGGCCGAACGAGAGCAGCTCGGCCATAATCGCTTCGAGGAGGCGCGTGCGCTCCAAGCGCGGGAGCGGAATGCCCTCTTCGGCGAGCGTGTCGTTGAACAGCTCCTCGATGGCCCGGCGGCCGGGTACGCCGCCGAGATCGGCTTCGGGGGCCAGCTCGGCGATGATGCGACGCTGAATGCGGGACTTGAGCGCGCCGAAGTCGGTCCGATTCAGCTGTGCACCGTTTGGCTGGGCCTGCTCCTTCGCTCGCTCCGTCGGACGAGTCGGGCCGGAGCGCTTCGGATCAGCCTCGGTGCGCGCTCCGTTGAGCCGCTCAAAAATCGGTGATGGCATCGTCGGTCCGTCCTTGTCACGCGTGCGTACGGGGCAGAGTGCTGGCGCTGGTCTCGCGGCGTTGGTCGACGGGGAACGGTCGTCGTTGACCCCTATCTAGGCCAACGCCGGGGGCGGCGCGGACGGGACAATCCGGCGCCGCCCGGCGGGCGGCTAGCTGGCCTTTCGGCGTGTGAGCTTGGTGAGCACCCCCAGACCCGGGCGCTTCTTAGGTGCGACGTTGGCTGTGCCCTTGGCCTGCGGCTCCTCGTCGGACAGCCCGAGCTGCCGAATGAGCTCGTGGGCCACCGAGTGGATCTGCCGGGACATCCGGGCGCTCGGGCGCATCAGGACGACCGGCTCTCCCGCGTTCAGCGCCTCGATGACGGGCAGACCATCGCTGGGCAGGCCAAACGCCATCTTGTGGCGGAGGTTCGACTCGATATCCTTGAGCGGGATCGAGCCACCGCTGCTCAGACGGTTGATGGTCAGCTTGAGCTTCTCGTCGCCGTAGCCCAGCTCGTGGGCCAGGGCCAGGAAGCGCGCGGCGTTCTTGAGCGAGGCGATCTCCGGCGTGCAGACCACCAGCACGGCATCCGAGAGGTCGAGCGCCGCCAGCAGGTGCTCGTCTGGCCGCGAGGCCGTGTCCACGACGATGACGTCGTAGTGCTGGCGCAGGGCGGTGAAGACGGCGGTCGTCTCCTCGCCGGAGATGACCTCGGCGCGCTCCAGTTCAGAGGGCGCGGGGAGCACCCAGATCCCCGAGTTGTGGTGCAGCAGGATGTCGTTCAGCAGATCGCCGTCCAGGTCGCGCAGGTGAGCGACCATGTCGGCAATGCTGTTCTCGTTGGCGATGTTCATCGCAACGGCGACATCGCCCGAGAGCAGGCTGCCGTCCACCAGCACCACGCGCAAGCCGGTCTGCTGGTAGATGGTCACCGCCAGGTTCACCGCGATGGTGGTGGTGCCCACACCCCCCTTCGGGCCGTGCACCGCGATCATCCGACCGCTCTTCGAGCCGCCCTGTGGAGAGGACTTGCGCCGCCGCCGATCCTCCTTCTCGTAGATGCGGCGGATCATCTCGATCAGGTCGCCGGGCTCGAAGGGGCGGAAGAGGTAGGCACGCGCGCCCGCCAGGATACAGGCTTGCGCCAGGGTGGCCGTCTCCTGATCGAGCAGGACGATGACCGGAATCTCGGGAGCGGCGGCGTCCAACTGCTCGACCACGGCTGCTGGATCGCCGGCCACCTCGTCCACGATCACCAGGTCGACGTCGCCACGGTGGACGGCTCGCGCCGCCTCGCCGTAGCCAGCGGCGCTCTCGCTGACCTTGAAGGTGGGATCCTGTTCGAGCATCGAGGTGATCGGGCCGACATCGGTCTCATGGCCGTCAAGCTGGAAGCCAGGGTCACGCAGGACCAGCACGCGGAGTCGCGATGTTCGGTTGTTCACGGCATCACTCCTGCGGCTGGCTTCGCCTGGCCAACCTCCTGCGGGACGCGGAAGCGGAAACGCTCGGCAATGCTGTCCACCGTCACGGCGTCTGTCCGAACGATGCGGTCCTCGTCTGAGGAGCGCAGCGCGATGTCGATGGTGCCGCCGGAGTCCTTGATGTACTTGATGATGATCGCGTCCTGGTGATCGACCAGGAGGGCCAGCGGTTGGGTGCTGGACGACGTACGGGCGCTGAGGCCGCTGCTGGTCGCCTGGACGCCCGCTTGAATCTGCTCGCCAATGGCGAAGATCTCGACGTTCTGCAGCGTCGTCTGGGTGCTCATGCCGAGGTTGCCGCCGGCGCCCTCGTCGCTCCCCAGCGAGTTCTGCACCAGCTTCAGCGAGAGCAGGATGTCGAGGCGGTCGCCCGGCCGGAAGCCGACCTGTCCGGCCAGCAGGTCTGGCATCGGCAGCCATACGACCACCTTGCCCGTTGGCACGCGGTCCGACATGCTGGAGGCCTTCTTGCCGGTCGAGACGTGACCGTTGAGCAGAATCTGATCCTTGTAGATCGTGCCGACGGCGAACTTGCCGACGGCAGCCTCAGGCTGGACGATAGCGCCCTGTGGGGCGAAGTCGGCCGGGAACGGCCGCACGACCAGGGCGTCTGGCACGACCACCGCGCCGTCTGGAATCTCGCGGACGGCCATCACCACGTAGACCTGGGGAATCACGGCCCGGCTCGCCTCACCCGCCTGGCGGGCGATGCCGAGCACGATGACGCTCGCTCCACCCGCGAGGAGGATGCCGAGGGCCATCAGCGCCAACGCTCCTCGTCGCTTCATCTGCTCTTTCCTTCCGCTTCGACTTCGACTGCAACTTCCGGCTGAGGCCGGCGCACAGGCGCCGGCCTCAGTTGGCTGAATCCACCCCTACCGTGGGAAGACACTCTGGAAGTGCGAGTACAGCCCGTTGACGCTCTGGCCGACCGTCGTCAGGACCGCGACGCAGGTCACGGCCATCAGCACCAACAGCAGCCCGTACTCAGCAAGGCCCTGCCCACGCTGCACCTGGCGGGAGAGTTGGTGCAGCCAGTGCCAGAACCGGCTTGGCATCGAGTCCTCCTTCGCCGACCCCGATAGCCGACGACCTGTGTAGGCAGCCGCTCGCACGAACGACCGAGTACGCAGTCGCCCGGGCAGCGGTACTCACAGCTTCTGCACTAAAGAACGGCAGAGAGTGACGCCGAGAGACGCCCCCGCTGCCCAACGCTCGACGAGTCATCAATCGTGAGTTCCTTACGCTTGCCACGCGCCCCGTGTGGGAGGGCGGCCCCCACGCAGCGCTCGCGGCCCCCGACGGGCGTCAGCCCCAACCGTGCCGGTCAGGGCTGGTCCCGAAACGACGAGCGGCCCACCCGACGTTCGGGTGGGCCGCCTCGGGTAACCAGGCGTCACTGGCTCCGGCAGCGCTAGCTGCCAGAGCGCGAGATCACGGGGCGGCCAGCGCCGCGTTCGCCTGCGAGAAGACGCTGGAGACGCTCTGGCCGAGGGTGCCCAGGATCACGATGGAGACAACGGAGATGAGGACGATGATGAGTGCGTACTCGACGAGACCCTGGCCCTTACCGGTCTTGAGCGTGAGAAGGTCCAAGTAGTGCCGAACGATGTCGAACATGAGTCCCCTCAATTCACTACGGGTCGGATGGAGCCTCGGCCGCCCGCTGCTCCAGTTGCCGCCCCCGATGGGCTTCCGACCTTCCACCAAGGACTAACGGGGTGTCACGCATGAAAGAGACGGCTATAATGGTGATTTCGCAGAAATGGTACAGAAGGACAGGGTGACTGATCCGTTCGGGCTATCAGCAGGCCGTCGATTGGGTCTATGCCGCGCGGGTCCGCAACGGGTGCGGCCTCACAACGAGAACAGCCCGCCTGGGATTTCCCAGGCGGGCTGTTCTTGTCAGGGATGCTGGAGTCTTAGCCGACCCCGGTCTCCCGCGCGTCAGATCACGGCGCAGCCAGCGCCGCGTTCGCCTGCGAGAAGACGCTGGAGACGCTCTGGCCGAGGGTGCCCAGGATCAGGATCGACACGACCGAGATCAACACGATGATGAGGGCGTACTCGACGAGGCCCTGGCCCTTACCAGTCTTGACCGCCAGCAGGTTGAGGTAGTGCCGCACAACTTCGAACATGATTCCTCCGCGACGATGAAAATGATGTCGCTTCAGCGCGTCAGGACGACCGTTCCGACCGCTTCAATGAAATCAACGGGGTCGTGACGGCCGGAGTGACGGGTTTTGTCGCAATGTTCCGAGACTTAGTCATTCCAGGTAGCTGAATAGTCCACTCAGAGAGCGCACCGGGAAAAAAGCGCGACCGGGCTGGCTGTGTCAGCAGGCTGAACGCAAACGTCAAGTAGAGCAGCCCCAGCACTCGCCCGTAGCTATGGAGGTCCGCCCAGACCAGCGGACCAGTGCCAAGCGCCAGCGCCGCCTGCAGGAAGAAGACCCAGGCGAACACGTCGCGCCGTTCCAGCAGCTTCGTCAGGCCGATCAGCACGATGGCGCAGCTCGTCAGAATGATGACGGCCTCGGGCCAGACGTTCCCCTCGGGCAGCGGCTCGCCCAGAGCGGGAGCGTGCCACCCGAGCAACAGGCCCAGGCGGTAGTACGCCCCTCCAAAGGGGATGCCGAAGTTGGACGGGGACTGGGCCGACGGCAGTGCACCGAGTCGCACCAGAATCGAGACGTGCCAGAGGACGGGGACCGCCAGCGGCACGAGATAGGTCAGGCCGC
The DNA here is from genome assembly GCA_020850535.1 of Chloroflexota bacterium. NCBI lineage: Bacteria > Bacillati > Chloroflexota > Chloroflexota bacterium. The sequence goes on along the minus strand of JADZEM010000015.1, from coordinate 70,202 downwards.
GCCGCCAGTCGCGCCGGCCCAGCGCGTACAGGCCAAACGCCACGGGGACCAGGATCGAGGGTTCGCGGGCCAGGACGGCCAGCATCAGGACGCAGCTTGCCGCTCGGTCCTTGCCGCGAACCACCAGCGCGAGGCCGAGCGCCACCAGCGCCAGCGCGGTCGGCTCGGCGAGCGCTGCCGACACCCCGATGAGGATCGGCGGGCTGAACGCGTAGGCGACGGCCAGCCACCGATTCGCCCCCAGCTGTTTGAGCAGGTCCAGTACTGCCGCCGTGCCAACCAGGACGGCCAGCAGGTTGACCACCAGCAGCGACCACGGGATCGCGGCCGGCTGCCCGAGCGCCAGCGCCCAGGCCAGTGTCGGATAGAGGATCCGCGCGTAGCGGTAGGCGGGCAGGTCCAGGTAGGAGTCCGGGTCCGGCGTCCGCAGCAGCGGATCGTGCGCCATGTAGAAGAACCACTGGCCGTCGTAGCCGACGCCCGACGTCACGACAGTGTCTGGCCGCCAGAACTGGTCGGCCGGCAGCATCGTGCCGATGCGGATCGGGCCAGACGGGTTGTAGTCGAACGCTCGCAGGATGACGACCGTCACGCCGATGTACCCGACGACGATCAGCAGCAGCGGCGCCCACGCGCCAGCGAGCCACACGCGAAGCGCGCTGTACCGCGCGGACCCTGGGGACATGGCGACCTCCGTCTGCGAAGGGTGGGCGCTACCGCGCGGGCGGGACCTCGGCGGCGAGGGTGGCGGTGCGAACGAAGACGACGGCTTGCCGATCCTCGTAGACCGGCGTCCAGTCTGTGGACTCACGGACCGCCGTGACCAGCCCTGCCTGTGACACGGGGTTCAGCGCCAGCCGCGTGACGCCCCACGCATCCAACTGACGTTCCCAGGTGACGTGTCCCCGGCTGATCGACACGTAGGCTTCCCAGATCTCGGCAGGGTGCGCCTCGAAGCGGTTGTCGACGAACACGCGCGTGTCGGGCGCGAGCCGCCACGTCAGGTAGGCGCTCCAGTTCGTGTCGTTGAAGAGGCGGCCGGGCTGCGGGTTCGCCGCAAGGTACTCGCCGAGCTGCACCGGTGTGTCGAGGTCGAGCAGGGCCGTTCGTGTCGGCGGCAGGGGAAGCTGCTGGCGATACCAGGGAAGGGACGCGGCCATCATGACGCCGAACAGGGCCAGGCAGGTCACGTTCAGCACCGGTGCGCCAGCCGGCAACGGCCCGGGACGCGGGAGCCAGGACGGTCCGCGCTCGGCCAGCGCCGCGATGCCGCGCGCCACGAACGGCGCCGCCACCAGCGACCACCACAGCACGTGCCGCACCGATGAGACGGCCAGCACCCCGAAGCCGAGCAGCAGCAGCCCCTCGCCGAGGCGCGGTCGGACTCCGGCCGCAAGCAGCACCACGACCAGCACGACCGACCCGTAGAACAGCCCGCCGTAGGGGGTCCGAATGGCCGGCGGCCCCCATTCGAGGCCGAGCACCCCGACCCCGGAAGCGCCGCCCGACCCGCCATTGAAGAGGACGGTGTCGCGCACGTACTCGCCAAGATCCAGTCCGTGCGGGTTGACCAGCGGCGCCACGCCGCAGACGATGCCGAGCAGGAGGGCGCGGTTGAGCGCGGCGCGCTCGCCGGTGCGCGCCCAGTCCAGGGCCGCCACCATGATGCTGATGCCGACCAGCGGATAGATCAGGATGAACGATCCGTGGACGTTCGCCCAGAACACCACGGCGGCGGCGACGACAAGCCTGCCGGTCCAGGTCTGAGGCGGACGCGCCGCCGCCTGGGCGACCAGGAGGAACGGGATGACGGCCAGCAGCTGCGGGCGGACGGCGAGCCCCGGTACGAACAGAATGACAGAGAGGCCAGCGACCAGCGCCGAGACTCGCTGCCCGGCGCCCGCCTGTCGGCAGGCCCGCGCGATCGACAGCGCCGCGACCACTGCCACCGCGCTCCGCAGCGAGAGGCTCAGCGCGACGCCGCCCAGGTCATGCAGGCCCGAGAGGATCAGGCGGGCCAGCCATTGGCCGTCAACCAGGGCCGGCCGGACCGGTGTGTAGACCAGCGGGTCGTCGGCGGGGAGCGCGCCGAGCTGACGGATCAGGCCGCCCAGACGGACGCTCCACCAGTAGTCAATCGGCTCCATCGGCTGGAGGGCGGCCCCGAGCGCTGCTGCCAGGGCAGCCAATCCGAGCCAGACGGTCCAGAGCGACGGCGTCAGGCGGGAGCGGCGTCGCTGGCCGAGTTCGGCGCAGTCTGGAGCCAGCACAGCCGCAGCGAGCGCACGAGGCGGACTGGCGCGGACGCCTGTCGGCTCAGCAGCGGCGTCAGTCGGCTGGACGAGGCTGCCTGAAGGCTCGGTGGAGGCGGCGCGCTGGGCCACGGTGGTCGCCCTCAGGCCTCGCCCAGCACGCCCGGCTTCAACGCGAACAGGTGGCTGCAGGCTCCGCAGCGGTAGACCGGCACCAGTTGCGACGCGAAGAACGGGCTCATGCCAAGCATGGCGTAGTCACGCATAGGCTGCTCGCGCTCGCAGCGCGGGCAGAGCAAGGTGCGTGTGTGGACGTTGACCAGAGCCGGCGAGGGGACCGGCGTCGTCCGTTCCATCAGTGCTCCCTGGGGCGGGAAGACCGCTCCCTCTGATGCAACGGCGCGACGGTCGCCGAGGTGACGTGGCGAGCCTGCCGGTGGTCGGATTGGGGCAGGCCGCGGTACGAATGGACCGCTGCCCGGCCGGGGCGGTGCGTCAGCCGGTGGGCCGCAGTTGGATCGGCTCACGCTGGACGAGCCAGGTGGGGCCGCTCTGCTGACTGGCGCTCTGTTCAGCCGATTCCGTCAGCGCGGCCGCCAGCGCCAGGAGCGGCTGCAGCTCCGGGCACTCCGGAAAGTCCGCGATGCAATCTTCGACCGTATCGCCATCCGCAAGACGATCGAGGCAGATCGCGAGCACTTCTTCGAACATCTCGTCCATCGTCCGATCACCTACCTGACGATGTAACGCCGGTCCGTCGAGGAACGGGACCGCCTGAATGGGGCATTGTCGCAGATGAGAGACTTGTAACACTGGAGCTGTCGCCGGGGACGCACCCGTACGGATGCGTCTTCGTGACGCGTCGGCCGGGCCGGCCTGCGTCCGTTCCAGCGTCGCCACGCATCGTCAAATGAGCCGCGGAGGCAGGGCGATTGCATGTTCATTGGTGTCCCCGAAGCATCATGGAACGGGCGGTCGGGGACTGAAGTCCCCGCCTACAGTCACGCCGTCGCTGCGCGACGGACGCCGGGAACAGCGTCGGCCGGTGAGACCGGGGCGTCGCGCAGCGACTGCAGGATGGTAGGCGGGGCTTTCAAGCCCCGACGCGGCGGCACGACGACATCAACATGCGATTGCCCTGGCCGCGGAGGTCGTCGCGGACCAAGGAGCGCTCATGCCTCTGGTATACTCGCCTCCCGTGTAGGCCGCCCTGACTGGCGGACCACGGGAGCACGGATGACCCAGGGTTCACAGACGTTCTCGACCGGTTCACCGCTCGCGGCGCCCGGTCAGCCTGCGAGCAGCTCCACCACCATTGCGCTCCGGCGCGCGCTGGGGCGTGACTGGCTGACGGCCTGGATTTTCCTCGCGCCGTGCATGATCGTCATCATCGGCTTGATCGCCTACCCGTTCTTCTCGGCGATCTTGCTCAGTTTCCAGGCCAAGCTGGTTGGCTCGCCTGCCACGTGGGTAGGGCTTGCGAACTACCAGGAGCTGCTGTTCGGGCGCGACGTCGGCGGCGTCTTCCGCCAGTCCGTCGTCGTCTCGATCCTCTTCGTGACGGCCGCCCAGGGCATGAAGCTGTTCCTGGGCTTCGGGATGGCGCTCCTGCTCAACGAGAACTTCCCGTACCGGATGCTGGTGCGGGGCATCTTCTTCATTCCCTGGGCCGTCCCGACGCTGATCGCTGGCCTGACCTGGAAGTGGATGTACGATGGCACCCAGGTTGGCCTGCTCAACATGCTGGCGCTGCGGCTCGGCCTGACCTCGGACCTGATTCAGTGGCTGGGCAACTACAACATGGCGCTCTGGTCGGTGACCGTCGCCGTGGTCTGGGCCAGCACGCCGTTCTGGTCGATGATGCTGCTGGCCGGGCTCCAGGCGATCCCGTCCGAACAGTACGAGGCGGCCGAGATCGACGGTGCAGATGTCTTCCAGCGCTTCTGGATGATCACGCTGCCGGGCGTGATGAACGTGCTGATCATCACGTTCATGCTCTCGACGATCTGGACGGCGAACAGCATCAACTTCGTCTACGTGCTGACGGGCGGCGGCCCGGCCAACGCCACGATGATCTTCCCGCTGCTGGCGTACCAGATCGGCGTGGCCGGTGCGCAGCGGCTCGGGATGGGCGCGACGATCTCCCTCTTCTTCTTCCCGGTATTCCTGGTGATGATCTACTTCCTCACCAAGCGGATGCTGGCTGAAGAAGAGAAGTAGGCCCGTGGCGCAACTGCTGCGAGCGCATGCTCTCTGCGAGCAACAACGTCGAGGCGCACGCGCCTCTCGACCTCACTTGACTTGGTGACGAGGACCGTATGGCAATCGCGATGACGCGCCGACAGGCCCGTACCACGAAGTCCGTGTTCATCGGACTCGGTCTACTGGTATTCGGCATCTGGACGCTGACGCCGCTCTACTGGATCGTCGTCACGTCGATCAAGCCGAACCTGCTGATCTACCGTGAGCCGGCGCTCTTCCCGAGCGAGGTCACGATGGATCACTACAGCTTCGTGCTGAGCAAGACGCCGTTCCTGCTCTACGTCAGGAACAGCGCGCTCGTCACCCTGGCGACCACCCTTGCCTCGATTGTCGTCGGCACGCTGGCGGCCTACGCGATCACCCGGCTGCACTTCAAGGGCCGCGAGTGGGTCGCGCGATCCGTGGTGGTCACCTATCTCGTGCCGGTCTCGCTGTTGTTCATCCCGATGTTCCAGGTGATCTACTCGCTCGGGTTGATGGACAACATCCTCGGCCTGATGGTGACCTACCTGACGTTCACCATCCCCTTCGCGACCTGGATGATGATCGGCTACTTCCGCAACGTGCCGTTCGAGCTGGAAGATGCGGCGCTCGTGGACGGCTGCTCGCGGATCCAGTCGCTGGTCCTGATCATGCTGCCGCTGGCGTTGCCGGCGCTGGCCGTGGTCGCACTCTTCTCGTTCACGCTGTCATGGAACGAGTTTCTGTACGCGCTCGTCTTCATCGGGAGCGATTCGCAGAAGACGCTGACGCTCGGCCTGATCGGCCTGGTGCGGGGCGACACGTTCCCGTGGGGGCCAATGATGGCGGCATCGCTGCTGGGCGCCCTGCCGCCGGTCCTGGTCTACATCATCTCCCAGAAGTGGGTCGTGTCGGGCCTGTCTGCTGGGAGCGTCAAGGGCTAATCCGAGCGAATCACCAAGCGGATCCAAGGGAGGATACCTCGTGGCATCTCAGGGACGATTCCTCGCGCGGCGCGAGTTTCTCCGGTTGCTGACGGCCGGCGCTGGCGTGCTGGCCGTCGCCTGCAGCGGCGCACCCGCCGCCGCGCCGACGAGCGCGCCGGCCAAGCCGGCTGAGACGAAGCCGGCCGAGACCAAGCCCGCTGCTCCGGCAGCGTCGCCAGCGGCTGCTGCGCCAGGAGCCTCGCCGGCCGCGGCTGCCTCGCCGGCTGCTGGCGCGTCGCCGGCTCCGGCTGGCTCGCCGGCCGCCAAGCCGGCTGCTGCCGCTGCGCCGAAGTTCACTTCGAACGGCTCGAAGCTGACGATCTGGGGCTGGCAGAGCTTCACGCCCGAGGGTGACAAGCTCCTCGGCGACCAGATGAAGGAGTGGGGCGCGGCGAACAAGACCGACATCGAGTATGTCGTGATCGAGAATGCCCAGTTCCCGCAGAAGCTGGCTGCCGCCATCGAGGCGAAGGCCACTCCCGACATCACGATGCTGACCAGCCCGACTGACGTCCTGAACTTCGCCTCGCGCGACCTGTTCGTGGACGTTGCGGATCTCTGGAAGGGCGTGGCGGACGTTGAGGGCGGCTTCTACGACTACGTCAAGGACTACTACAACATCGGCAACGCGATCTTCGCGATCCCGTTCGAGGCCGATACCTCGCCGCTGTTCACGCGCCTCGACCTCGTGGAGAAGGCGACCGGCAAGCGCGAGCCCCCCAAGACGCTCGACGAGTTGACGGAGGTCTCCAAGAAGATCAACACGCCGCCATCGGTGTACGCGCTCGGCATCTGCCTCGGGCGCACCCCGGATGGCGAGGGCGAGGCCGTCCAGCTGATCTGGAACGATGGCGGCTCGCTGGTGACCAAGGACGGCAAGCCGAACTTGAACTCCCAGGGCACCATCGATGCCATGAAGCGGCTCAAGGGCTGGTGGGATGACAAGCTGATCCCGCCCGCGTCAACCACCTGGGACGACACGGGCAACAACTCGGCGTACCAGGCCAAGCAGGTGGCGTTCGTCCGCAACCCGCCGTCGATCTACGCCTGGATGCAGACCAACGACCAGCAGTTGCTGAAGGACTCGACCATGGCCGCCTTCCCGGCGGGCAAGGGCGGCAGCTACTCGTCGTCGGGCGCGTGGTCGTGGTCGGTGTTCAAGACGAGCAAGAACGCCGATGGCGCGAAGGATCTCATCTTCAACCTGATGGACCCGAAGCGCCTGCAGACGGTGTACGAAGCGGTCGGCGGTCGCTGGTACCCGATCTACAAGAACGGCTCGCAGCACGAGTACTGGAAGTCCCGCGAGATCTTCAAGTTCTACCCGGATCTGCTGGCTGGCGGTCGCGGCCTCTGGTACCCGTCGTCGCCTGAGCCGAAGCTGATGGCGGCGCTCGGCGAGACCCGGACACGCAACGTGATCCCGGACATGGTCCAGGATATCGTCGTCAAGGGCACGGCCGTCGAGGCTGCCGTGAAGACCGCACACGACGCGATGACCGAGATCTTCAAGGCGCGCGGCGCGAACGTCTAGCACCCACCGCGCCAGCATCACCGCGAGGGGCCGACAGTTCTGCTGTCGGCCCCTCGTCCCATGTTCTCAGCTACGCACGCACGGCCGTGGCTCGGTGCTCATGCGGGACGGTCGAGCAGATCCTCCCACGAGACTGCGGAAAGCAAGCGATCCACCAGACGTTCGAGGTCGGCGGGATCACTCAGGGCCTCGATCTGCGCGCGCACGTCAGCAGTCGGCTCACCCCATCGCGCCGTGCCAAACCTGAGCAGCACGCGCCGTTCGCCTTCGAGCCGGCCTTCGAGCCGGCCTTCGAGCCGGCCTTCAATCCGCCCTTCAATCCGCCCTTCAAGTTGGCCTCTGAGCTGGCCTGCCGCCAGCCCACGCCGCATGCCTTCTTCGCGGCCCTCTTCGAGAATCTCCTGGTATGTGACTGACTCGCGCATCTCCCGAACCCTTCGGAGCAGATGATTCACCTGATCTCGATCATACCGCAACCCCATCAGGATGCGGATGCTGGCCCACAGATCGCCGCGCAGCTCGCCGGCCGCATCTCGCTGAAGCCGCTCGTCAATGTGCGCGATGACCTCCGGTAGCTCCGCAGGCCGGACGCGTGCGAGCGGCGCCAGGGGGAGCAATCCGAGGCTGCTATCAAGGAACTCGGCTACGGGCCGCTCCCAGACGCGAATGACGTTGTAGGCAAACGTTACCAAGAGGTTGCCACGCGGACCGTGGTGGCGGAAGCGACCGTCCAGGTCAGGCCCATCTGCCTGCGGCCGAAGCAGCACGATGGTCGATTCGATTGGCAGCTCGTGGCGGCGAAGCAGCAGCCCGTAATACTGGAGGAGGCGAATTGGCAGTGTGCGGTCGTAGCCGGACTGCAGCTCGAAGTGCGCCAGCCACGGGTGTGGGCTATCCACGTACAGCACCTTGTCGACCTCGGCCAGAACGGTGGACACCTCCGAGTCTATCGGTCGCGGCACACCGTCCACCTCGTAGCCGGCCCACCGCAGCCAACCTTCCGGATCGGTGTCGATCAGCAGGCGGGTGGTAATGTCAAACGGGCGGGGACCGCGCTGCTGCTGCACCAGCACTCCTGACGATACCTTGATAGATTGGCCTGCCAACGTGACGGAGTATATCAGCGCAGCGCTGTCGCAGTAGTGCGCGACGGCAGGCTATGGTTCGGCAGCGTACCCTGTTGTGAACACCGACGTATGGGCAAGGTCGAGGTGGTCGCTCACCCCTGACCGTCGACCGCCAACTGTCTCAGACTTGGAGGAAGCAGGTGACAGCAGAGGCTGGCGCCGTCATGACCGTCCTCGGGCCGATCTCAGCCGACGCGCTGGGGCGAACGCTGATGCACGAGCATCTGCTCTTCGACCTGGAGACCTATCTCCATCAGCCGCCAGATCCGGCCGATGCGCCACTGGTCGAAGCGCCGCTGGCACTCGACACGCTCTGGTGGGTCCGCGAGCATCCGATGGCGAGCCGGCACAACCTCTCGCAGCGGGATCCGTCGCTGGCGGCTGCTGAGGCTGCAAGGTTTCGCGCGGCCGGAGGCTCCACCATCGTCGAGGTGTCGAGCATCGGGCTGTCGCGCGACGTACACGGCCTCAGGGCGATTGCCGAGCGGACCGGCCTGAACATCGTTGCCGGGACGGGCTACTACGTCGGGTCGTCGCACCCGGCCAGCCTCGCCGGGCGTTCGGTCGAAGCTGTGACAGACGAGCTGGTTCGCGATCTCGATGTCGGGCTCGACGGCACGACGATCCGCGCGGGCGTCATCGGCGAGATCGGCACGTCCGAGCCGCTCTACGAGACCGAGATCCTGGTGCTTCGCGCGGCGGCGCGCGCTCAGGCCCTGACCGGCGCACCGATGGTCGTTCACCCGGCCCCGCAGCATCTCAACGCGGATGCGATGGGCAGATGGCTCGACATCCTGGAGCGAGAGGGCGCAGACCCGGCGCGAGTCGTCATCAGCCACCTGGAGGCACGCCTCGGGCAGCGGCCGGAGGATTTCCACGTGCTGGCGAAGCGCGGCTATCAGCTCTCACTGGACACCTGGGGCAATACCAAGCACTACGAAAGCCGCAACTTCTCGATGCCCAGCGACCCGGACCGCGTCAAGCTGCTGACCCGCCTCGTGGCGGAAGGCCTGGCGTCGTCGCTGGTGCTGGCGCAGGATATCTGCTATCGAGATGCGCTCACGGCCTACGGCGGCCCCGGCTACGGATACATCCTCCGCCATATGGCGCCGCGCCTGCTGGCTGCTGGCGTGCCACAGGTCGCCCTCGACACGATGCTCGTCGACAACCCGCGCCGCATCCTCCCGCGCGGGTAACGCGAGGCGGTGATGGCCGCGCCGGCCACGGTTCTGACTGACTCTGCGCAAACTGCCCAGAATGGGCGCTGCGAGCGACCTATCTGGTAGACAGCCTCTGGGGCTGACGCTATCATCGGCCAAGGGCTGGCCGCACGCCCGTACTCCAATCGATGTTGATTTTTCGGAGGTGGCAGTATGAGAGCCGTATGGGCCTCGCTTGCGGGGGCCTTCGCGGTGGCTTTGACCACGCTGGCGCTGTTGCCGGGCGCGACACAGGCCCAGCAGAGCGTGACTATCAACCTGACCGCCCAGAACAACTCTGGCGTGGCTGGCACGGCAGTGCTGACTCCCGATGGCGCTGGCACCAAGGTGGTGCTGACGCTGTCGAATGCGCCTGGTCCCCACCCGGCTCACATCCATGCTGGCTCCTGCCCGACCGTCGGCGCAGTGGTGTTCCCGCTGACCTCGGTGACGAACGGCAAGTCAGAGACGACGGTCGCCGCGTCGATCGCCGACATTCTGCGCGCGCCGCACGCCATCAACGTGCACAAGTCGCCGCAGGAGATCTCGGCGTACGTCTCGTGCGGGAACCTCGTGGCATCGGCGGCAGCCGCCCCGGCCGCCCAGGCGTCGCCGGCAGCGGCCGGCGCCGCGCCGGCCCCCGCCGCGAAGCCGGCCGCATCTCCGGTAACGGCCCCGGCCCAGGCGCCGCGCCCTGTCGCGTCGCCGTCGCCGGTCGCGCTCCCGCGCACGGGTGAGGCCGCCGATCCGGCCGCTGGCCTGTGGCTGCTGATCTCGGGTGGCGTCGGCCTCGTCGGCGCTGGCGTGTACCTGCTCTCGCGACGGCGGCCCGTTCAGTAGCGCAGTCAGGAGTCTTGTCACCGGCCGCCGGCGGTGCGGCAGACGGCCGGTCTCCAGGCAGCAGGAAGGCCCGGGGACCTGTCCCCGGGCCTTCCTGCTGCCCGCGCATTCGAGCATCTGACGGGACTCCTCGTCTCCAGGTGCCTGGCGGCTCGACGACTATTCCCGTGCTGGCCGCCTGACGCACGATACAATCGACCGTGGCGTGTCGCCGCCTGCCAGCGACGGCCGGATCCGCCGGCCAGATTCGCGGGCGCGTGTCGGCGCGAGGGTGGATTGTCACCGGGCCGCCCTGGCCCGGCATCGGAGACGCTGTGGATACGCTTGTCATCGGTCTGTCGCACTTTCATAGCTTCTGGCGCTATGCCGTTCTGATCGCGGCCGTCGTCGCGCTGGTTGGGGCGCTCGGCGGCTGGTTTGGATCGCTGCCACCGCGCCAGACGGCCCGGCGCGCCGGCCTGCTGTACGTCATCGCGATTGACCTGCAGGCGGCGCTGGGCATCGTTCTGTGGCTGCTGCGCGGCGGTCTTGATCAGGCCCGGCCGTACCGGCTGGAGCACCCGCTGATCATGATCCTGGCCGTGGTTGCCGTGCATGTCGGGCAGGTGCTGGCGAAGCGATCTCGCTCTGACAAGGGCGCTGCGCGGAACGTCGCCATCGCGGTCGTCGTGAGCCTGCTGCTGGTGGTCGTCGGCATGCCGAACTGGTTGCCCGGGCGCTAGCATGGAGCTGCTGCTGCCGGGGGCGGCGACGGCGCTCTGCCTGGTGCTGGCGTGGCGGATGCTCGCGCGGTTTGCCCGCCGGCGTCGGGTGCATGAGCTGATCTGGGGCGCGACGTTCTCCGCGTTTGGCCTGGCGGCCGGCGCGGAGACCTACGCCAACCTCCTCGGCTGGACCCCGGCACTCGTGCGGCTCTACTACCTGGCCGGTGCCTCGATGTCCGTCGGGTTTCTCGCCCTTGGCGCGCTCGTGCTGCTGGTCCCGCGTCCCATCGCCCTGGTGGCCCTGGGCGTGGTGCTGATTCAGTCGCTGTCGATGGTCTTCTTCGTGCTGCGGACGCCGGTCGATCCCGAGCTGGCGCGGACGCTCGGCTGGGAGGCACTGCCGAAGGAGGCGCCGGTTCGGGCGCTGGCGCTGACCATCAACGTGCTTGGGACGATGGTCGTGCTGCTCGGCACATTCGGCTCGGCGTATGCCCAGTGGTCGCGCGGGCAGGGCAGCCGCGCGTTCGGCGTCTTTCTCATCGGACTGGGCACGCTCATTGTCGCCAGCGGCGCGAGCCTGACACGCTTTGGCCACCACTATCTGTACGGCCCGATGGTGCTGGGCCTGCTGGTCATCCTGGCAGGATACGTGCGTGTGACGGCACCGGCCGCGCCCCGTCTCGTTACGGAATCAGACCGAAACGCCGGCCCACCGGCGGCCACGCCGGATGGCGATGATACAATCGCCGCAGGCCAGCTTGGGAGCAGTCATGGCACATTCTCGTAGCGCGCTGGCGCTCATCGCCCGTTGGCGCGCGGTAGTCACGTGACCGGGTCCGAGCAGGACACCAGCGACCCGCAGCCGGCCGCCCTCGAACTGCAGCCGCGCGCCGTCGTCGTTGCTGTCGACCAGGCACGCCTCGACCTGTATGCGCGTACGCTGCATCTGGCCGATGTCCCGACCCGTGCCACGCTCGACATCGACGAGGCCGAGGAGATCCTCACGAAGCTGCGTCCATCGGTGCTGGTGTTGGACTACGGGCTGCCACGTGTTTTCCTGATGCGCCTCAACAGCCTGGTCCGCGGCGAGCTGGACGGCCCCCGGGTCAAGGTGCTGTTCGTCGGCGAGGCTGGGGAGTCCGATGGCACGGACTACTTCCTGCCAGGACAGCCATCTCCGCTCGGCGTGGCGGCGCAGGTCATCGAGATGGTGGCCGACGCCGATGCCGAAGCTGGCGTGGCCGACGATGCGTCCGAGCCTGCTCCGGACGTGGATGCGCTGGACCAGGAGGGTGAGGCTCAGCCGGCCGGCGTCCTGTCAGACGACGTGATGCCTTCAGCCCCGACTCCGGAGCAGTCCGGCGAACATCGGACTCCCGAGCTTGTCGGCGTCGCTGGCGGCCCGGTTGTTGCCACACCGGCCGTCGCAGACGGGCCGCCGCGCTCGCGGCGGCGGCTCGACGTCATGCTGTTCCGCATCGGGATGGTGCTGCTGATCCTCGGCGGCCTGCTGGCGTTCATTCGTCCGCAGACGTTCTCGCTGCCGATGGCCGCGCCGCCGCAGTCTGCACCCGCGACGCCGACGAACGCGCCGACCGCCAGCCCGAGTCCCGCTGCGCTGCTCCAGTTCGACGCTGTGCCGCTGGCCCGCCGCTTTGCCGTTGGCACGGCGGTAGCCAGGGTCTCCTGAGCGCCGGCCGAGATTCGCCGCACATTTCGCCGATCTCCGGCGGGTTTCGCGCACAGGCGACATAACAGGACCCTGGTGTGCAACCCCGTATGCCACCGCCCGTTCGATGTGGCAGAGCGTCTCGCACTGTTTGGGTGCGTGCTGCTGGTGGTGTCCAGAGTGACGATGGGCGCACGCAGGCTCAACGTGTCGCGGAGACTCATGGGAGCGGAGATCATGTCCATGCGCGACGGAATCACCATTCGGCCGCGCGTGCTGCTGGTGACGGACGACGATCGCTACTCGGCGCAGCTGAAGGCCCGGCTGAGCGGGATGATCGTGCTCTCGTTGCCAGAGGCATCGGTGTGGGTGGCCCTGCGGGCGGGCCTGAGCGTGACCCGTGGTGCACAGGCTGTGCTGCTGGATCGCGGCGTGACCGGGCGGCTGCTGATGCAGTTGTACGAGGTGTTGCGGCCGGCCGATGGCCAGGCCACGACGCCGGTCATCTTTGTCCGCTCCAGACTGACGGCGGCCTCCGGTGGCTTCGACCACGAACTGGATGTGTACCAGCCTGAGGATGCGACCATCGATCAGACCGGTCGTCTGGTGCGGCACATGCTGTCGCTCACGGGGGTCGATGCGCCGCACGAGACGCACGGCGTGGCCTCGCAGGCCCCGGCCGCCACCCATCAAATTCCGCCGCGCGTGGCCGCCCGTCTGCGGAGCGCGGTGGCTGTCGGGCCGGGCGTCGCGCAGCGTGCCGGCCTGTGGGGGGTGGCGGCGGCCCTGATCGGTTTCACGTTCTGGCCGCTCCTGGGCAGCGGGCCGGTCCGCGATGCCGTCTTTGGGCCAGTGAAGGCGTTCTCCAGCGAGAGTGGAAAGGTCGCCGCATCGCTGATCAAGGCGAGGACGGCGCGGTAAGCATGCCCGGATGGCGGACAGTGCCTACGATGGCGTCGTTCGGGCTATCCTCCGGTGATATCGTGAGAAGTGACGGGCCGGGCACTCCGGCCGACCCGTCTTCGTTGATGAAGATGCACCTCAGCGCAGACCTGGGCGCCCCCCAGGTGCATTTCGACAAAGGAGCGTGATCGTGGACGAGCCCATGCGGATCACCCGGTCCGGCGATGCTGATGCGGCCGGCGCAGAGGCTTCGCCGTCAGAAACGGAGTGGCGCGCGGGGCTCACCGAGCTCGTCGCCTCGATTCAGCGCGACTTGACGGATGCGCTCGAAGCCGCCCGTGAACAGGCCCTTGGCGCAGTGCGATCCATCGAGGAGCGCGGCACGCAGCTATTCAGCGCCCTGGACGAGGAGCGCGCGGCTCTCGATCAGGAGCGGGCCGGCGAAAACACGGCGCGCGAGGAGCGGGTCGCCGCCCTCCAGACCGACATCGAAGGCGTCGAGGCGGAGATCCGCGAGGCGCGAGCCGAGGCCGAGCGCGATGCCGAGTCGATCCGCGCGGCGGCCAGGCGGCGCGCCGACTTGATCGTCTCTGAGGCCGAGTCGCGGGCTGAGGCCATCGTCGCCGAGGCACACGAGCGAGCGGCTGCCAGAGCACCCGCATCATCGTCGGAAGTCGGCGGCTCGCACGACGCTCAGGGACGCCTGCGTGGCCTGTCCGACCGGGTCGGACGACTGCTGTCCCAGCCGGGGACGGGTGTTGCCGCCGCCGGTCTCGGCGCGGCCGGGCTGGCCGGGGCAGCCGCCGCGAGCGCCCCGCCGTCGCCCCCGCCTCCGTCCGCCGCTACGCCGGAGTCGCCCGTCGCGCCGGACGAGCCGGACGAGCCGGAGAGCCTCCCGGTGGCCGCTCGGCCCCTGCTGGAGACGCGACGGCCCATTGAGGCCGAGTCTGAGACTGAGGTCGAGGAGGACGATCGCGACGAGCCGGAGGTTGCTCCGTTCGCCGCTGCGCCGGCGCCGCCGCCAGTCGTGCCGATCCAGTCTGTCCCGTCGTCCGGCTCGTCGTCGTGGTTCAAGGACGATCTTGCCATTGATGGGGATGAGGAAGAGGAGACCGAGGACGAGATCGACGCGCAGGGCGTCACGGCTGTTCCATCGGCCGGCTTCGGCGACGACGAGGAGGAGGACGAGGATACCCTCTCCAACGTGCCGACGGCGGTGCACGCGGCGATCCCGCACGAAGCGCCTTCGGCCGCTGCTGCCGAGTCTGCGCCGTCCGGCCCGGTCACCCAGACGCTGATCTTCCAGGCCGTGCCGAACTTCCAGGCCGCGCTCGCGCTCGAGCGCTCGCTCAAGGCGATGTCTGAGGTGCGTGAGGTCCGCGTGGCCGACTTTGACGAGCGGCAGCTCACCTTCCAGGTGACGCACGAGCTGGGCAATCAGCTTTCGCGCGTGTTGCTCACGCAGCGTGGCAGCGAGCTTGAGCTGGTCGATTCCCGCCCCGAGCGCGTCGAGTTCATGTTCCGCAGCTAGTCGTGATCTGGATCAGGCCGCCCGCCAGGGGCGGCCTGATTCTTGCTCGTCAGGGTGATCGGATTCCCCTTCGGACGATCATGCATGACTAGTCACCACCCGCCTACAGAGTCTCACCCGAACGACGACGAGAAGTGCATCCTTGTCGTCGAGGACAGCGACGAGATTCGCGAGCTGCTCGGACTCGTCCTCGAAGCTGAAGGCTACCGCGTCGTCTCGCTTGAGAATGGCCGCGACGTCGTCGAGACCGTTCGCAGGCTGCGCCCGATGCTCATCACGCTCGACCTGGCGTTGCCCGGCAAAGATGGGTGGGCCATCGTCAAAGAGCTGCAGGACGACGAGCAGACGGGCGAGATCCCGATCCTCGTGATCTCAGCCTACACCCGAGAATTGGACGCGCCGCTGCGCCGCCGGGTGGCGCGCGTGATCTCGAAGCCGTTCTACATCACGCAGGTGGTCACCGAGGTTGCCGAGATCCTGACGGGCGGCCGAGCGTCGCCATAGCGCGCCCGGCCGGCCGGGCGCTGAGCGTCAGGCGGGCCGGGCCGCCGCCGGACGGCGCACCATCAGCAACGGCAGCCCGATTGAGACGCTCAGCATCACGACGTTGATGGCGGCGATCCCGACCGTGACGGCCACCAGGAACGCCTCGACATCCAGCCAGGTCAGCAGCCAGAGCCGCAAGCCGGCCTTCAGGAACGCTGCGATGCCCCAGCCCACCGTGAGCAGGCCGAGCGACTGTTGCAGGCCGCTGTGGCTGGCGAACCGGGCCGGCACGACCCCGAGCTCGCGGGCGATCATCGGCACCAGGGGCCGCCTGAGCAGCGCCGACCCCAGCAGCACGACGCCCCAGACAATCGCTTCAAGCGCCGGCGCAGCCAGGTAGAGCTGGACCGAGCCGGTCAGGCTGGCGAGTGTACCCTGCACCAGAATCAGGATCATCGGCGCCAGCACGATGGGATCGAGGCGTCGAAGCCGGTACGCCTGGATCGAGAGCGCCGTAAGTGAGACGACCATGCCCGTCAGAATGCCGACGACCGGGCCGTACATACGGAACGCGATGTAGAAGGACACGACGGGCAGGAGTCCGCCGCTGGCGAACCGCAGCGCGCCGCGTCGCAAGGCCGGCAGCACCTCGGCCATGCGCGGCCGGCCGTCGTGGTGGCCGTGGGCACTGCCTTCGTGACGCCCGACGGGCGCGCCGTCGTCGGGGCTGGCCACGCGGACGTCGCCAAAAGATGGGAGCGGGTCGGGTGCGGGCGGCGTCATGCTCGTTCGAGGCGATGGATCGAGAGCGAGAGGTTCTTCGGCTTGTCGGGCCGCTGATCGAAGCTGACCAGCACCAGTTCTTCCGTGCCGGCGAAGCTCGACACCACGACCGTGCCGGGGCCGTAGTCTGGGTGCCGCACCCGCTCGCCTCGCCCGAACCGCGGCTTGCGCTTCGGCGCAGGGGCGGCGGCCCGGGCCGGCGTGAACGCTGGCAGGCGGGGCGCTGGCGGCGAGCCTCGACGGGGCGGCGACCCGCTGTCGAAGCCGAGGTCGGGCTGCGTGTCGTCGCCGACTCCGAGGTCGTCGAACGATGAGCCGTCTCCTCGGCCGCCGACGCCAACATCCAGATCGGCATACGGATCGCGGCGCAACCCCCGAGGCAGCGGCGGTGGCGGAGCCTGGCCGGTCCCGCGCCCGGGCATGGCCGACGGCTTGAACGGCGCTGGCTGACGGTTCCGGTCGAAGCGCGCCGCCTCGCCACGCGAGCCGTACCCTGACGACGCCCGCCGACCCCAGCCGTCCGACCGTCCGCCGAGCGACCGCTGCGCCTGCTGGCGGGAGCCGCCGCTCGCCTGGCTGAACGACAGCGTCAGCAGGTGTGCCGGCACATCGTCCAGAAACATCGAGCGGATCTGCTCGCGGCGTTCGCCGTAGAGGGTGCGCTCGGCCGCGTAGACCATGAAGAGTCGCTTCTCGGCACGGGTCACGCCGACGTAGAGCAGCCGGCGCTCCTCAGCAAGCTGATCCATCGAGCCTTCAGGCCCGATGGCGCGGCTGTGCGGCGCGATGCCGTCCTCCAGCCCGATGATGAAGACGTTCGGGAACTCCAGGCCCTTGGCGGCGTGGAGCGTGATCAGCGTCACGGCGCCGGTGTCGGCGGACTCCAGGCTGTCGGCTGCCTGCACCAGCGCTGCCTCTTCCAGGAACGCGCGCAGCGCCGTCTCGCCCTCCATGTTGTCATAGTCGTGGAGCTTCGTCACCAGTTCCTGGATGTTCTGCCAGCGGTCGTTGCCTTCCTCGGTGCCATCGGTGAGATGGCCGCGATAGTCCACCCGCTCCAGCAGCGACTCGATGGTCTCGCTGAGGGTAGCGTCCTTGAGCCGCTCCTGCGCTCCGTCGATCACCGCGACGAACCGGGCGATCAGCGCGCGGGGACGCGCGGCCATCGGCACCACCGGCGCGATGCGGCCTTCATGGTTGATGTCCTCGACGCCGTCCGCCGCCAGTTTCGCCGCCTGGAACGCTGAGACGCCCAGCCGCGTCGCCCAGTGGAGCAAATCGGCAACGGTCTTCTGGCCGATGCCACGGGCCGGCACGTTCACCACCCGCTCGAAGCTCAGGCCATCGGCCGGGTTGCCGATCAGCCGCAGGTAGGCGAGCACGTCCTTGACTTCGCGACGCTGGTAGAAGGGCGTCCCACCGACCAGCTTGTACGGCACGCCGTACCGCACAAAGGCGTCTTCCAGCGCGCGGGACTGCGCGTTGGTGCGGTAGGTGACGGCCACGTCGCCGTAGCGATGACCGTCGCGGCGCAGCTTCTCGATCTCGCGGACAACGTACAGGGCTTCGTCGCGCTCGTCGTACGCCTCGTGCAGGTGAACGGGCAGGCCGCGCGGATTCTCGGTCCAGAGCTGCTTCGCCTTGCGGCCCTCGTTCGGCGAGATCACGGCGCTGGCCACGTCGAGGACCGACTGGGTGGAGCGGTAGTTCTGCTCCAACATGACGGTCTTCAACTCGGGGAAGTCGCGCTCGAAGTGCTCGAGGTTGCGGACATCCGCCTTGCGCCAGCCGTAGATCGACTGATCCTCGTCGCCCACGATGCAGACGTTGCGGTGCTTCTTCCCGAGCAGCCGGACCAGCTCGTACTGGACGACGTTGGTGTCCTGAAACTCGTCCACCATCAGGTAGGGGAAGCGGTCCTGGTACTGCTCCAGCACCTCCGGGACGGTGCTGAACAGCTCCAGCGTCTTGCCCAGCAGGTCGTCGAAGTCGAGGGCGCGGTTCTCGTCCAGCAGCTCCTGATAGCGGGTGTAGACGCGCGCCGCCGTCTGCTCGAAGTACCCCTCGGCGTTGCGGGCGTACCGCTCCGGCGAGAGCGACTCGTTCTTGGCCCCGGAGATGGCGGCCAGCACCGAGCGCGGCTTGAACTTCTTGTCGTCCAGCTCCAGATCGCCGAGCGCACGCTTGACGAGATCGAGCTGGTCGCCATCGTCGTAGATGGTGAAGCGGCGGTCGAGGTCGATCGCCTCGCCGTCCTGGCGCAGCCAGCGCGCGCAAGTCGAGTGGAACGTGCCGACCGTCAGGGCACGGATCTGGCGCTCGCTCAACAGGTTGTCCAGCCGCTCGCGCATCTCCCTGGCAGCCTTGTTGGTGAACGTGACGGCCAGGATGTTCCAGGGCGCCACGCCGGCCCGCTCCACCAGGTAGGCGATGCGGTGGACGATCACCCGCGTCTTGCCCGAACCGGGGCCAGCCACGATCAGCAGCGGCCCGTCCGTCGTGGTCACGGCCAGTCGCTGCGCGGGGTTGAGCGTGTCCAGCCAGTCCACCACCAGGAGCCTCCGACGTTCGGTTGACGCCTCTTGAGTATACGGTCGGAATGGGCGCTGGCCGGGAAGATTGATGCCGCTGAGATGGACACCTGACGCCCCGATGCCGCACCATCGCCTGGGGCGTCAGCCGCGAGCCGGCGGCCTTCGGGGGTGAGCCGGCCGATGACGACGATCCTTCTGGCGACGGGCAACAGGGCGAAGCAGACCAAGCTGCGTTGGCTGATCGACGGTCTCGGCTTCGACGTGGTGACGCCGCGCGATCTAGGCCTGGATTTCGACCCGCCAGAGCACGGCGAGACGCACGGTGAGGTCGCGGCGGCGAAGGCGCGGGCCTGGGCCGAACATTCCGGCCAACTGGTCATCGCCAGCGATGGTGGCGCATACATTCCGGCGCTCGGGCAGGACTGGAACAGCATCTTCACGAAGCGGGCCGCCGGCAGCGACGCCGACGACCATGACCGGGCCGACCACTTGCTCGCGCTGATGGCCGGCGAGCAGGGTGCTAACCGCGACATCTCCTGGATCGAGGGCGTCGGGCTGGCGCGGCCCGGCGAGGAGTTGGGGATGTGGCAGGCCAGCGGCGCGATCGGGCGGCTGGTTGAGCTATACGACCCGGCCAGGATCAAGGACGGTTTCTGGTTCCCGGCGCTCATCGTGGTACCGCGCTTCGGCAAACTGGTCGCGGATCTCACGCCCGAGGAGACGGCTCAGCTTGACGACGGCTGGAACGGCCTCTACCCCGACGTGCGCCGGTTCCTGGAGAGGCTGACGGCCAGGCCCGGCTGATCGCTACGGGAGGCTGACGCGCGTCTCGCCATCCCGCTCATGGGTGGCCACCAGGCCATCCCGAGCCAGCCCCAGCACGAGATCCGCGACCCACGGCCTCTGCGCTGGATCGTACTCGGGCCGCAGTAGCGCGCCGAGCTCGTCCAGGCCGACCGTCTCGCCGTGCCCGAGCTCGCGGCAGCGATCCACGATCCGCCCCCGGAAGTAGCGGGTCGTCTGCTCGAATGGCGCCGTGGGCCGTGAGACGACGTACTCCGGGCCGCGCTCGGCGGCACGACGGGCCAGCGCGTCGCTCTCGGACAGGAGCGCGCGGCCCGTACACTGGAGCGCCAGCGGGCAGACCTTGTGCTTTGGGTTGCGGGCCGTGCAGATGGTTGCACCGAGATCCATCAACGCCTGATTCCAGGCCCAGGCCTGCCCGGGCGGCAGCACCGACTCGGCGAAGCGCTGGAGCGGCGGTCCGGCCGCCGGTTCCAGCCCGATCTCGTCGGCGAAGACCCGCCCGAGCACGCGTCGCACGTTGGTGTCCACCACCCCGACCTGCGCCTCGGCGGCGAAGCAGGCGACGGCATTGGCGGTGTACGTGCCCAGGCCGTCGAGGGCCTGCAAGCCTGCTGGGGTTGTCGGGAGCGTACCGCCAGGCTGCTCGATGGCTCGCCGCGCGATGGCGTGCAGCCGCACCGCGCGCCGGTTGTAGCCCAGGCCGGCCCAGACGCGGATCACCTCGGCCAGCGGCGCAGCCGCCAGCGCGGCGAGTGTCGGGAACGCCAACAGGAACTGCCGGTACTTCGGGATGACCCGGTCGACCTGGGTTTGCTGGAGCATGATCTCCGAGACCAGGATCTCATACGGATCGCGTGTGCGCCGCCAGGGCAGATCCCGCCCGACCCGCGCGAACCAGCCGAGCAACGCGTCCTGAACGGCGCGCAGGCGGGCCGGCTCGACCGCTGGCGTCGGCGGCGCGGGTCGCGCGGCTCGCCCTCGGCGCGGCCTGGGTAGAGCGGGCATGGCAGCCTGGGCCGGGTCGGTCACGCGGACGGCGCTGCCCCGGCGTCTTCCCGCGCTTTGGCCAGCCGCCAGATCGCTAACAGCTCGTCCAGCGGGATGTCGGCGATCTCCTGGCCGCGTGCCCTGGCCGTCTCCTCCACGAATCGGAAGCGCCGGTCGACCTTCGCGATGGTGGCGCGCAGGGCCTCTTCGGCACTGGTGCCGTGCCAGGTCGCCAGCCCCGTCAGCACGAACAGCACGTCGCCCAGCTCCGCGGCGGCCTCTTCAGGCGTGGCGGCGGCCCGCAGCTCAGCCAGCTCCTCGTCGAGCTTCGCTTCCTCGCTGGCGCGGTCGTGCCAGCGGAAGCCGGTCTTCATCATTCGCTTGCGCAGCTCGGCGGCCATCATCAAGGCCGGCAGGCTGCGGGGGATGCCGTCCAGCGCCGAGGGCTGCCGCTCAGCCAGGCCCTTCGCCGCCTTCTCGGCCTTCTTCAGCGCGTCCCAGTTCACCTCGACATCGGCCGCGCCGCCGACCTGCACATCCGCGAAGACGTGCGGGTGCCGGCGGATCAGCTTGGTCGTCAGGTGCTGCACGACGTCGTCGAGGGCGAACGTGCCGGCCTGCTGGGCGATCTCCGCCTGCAAGTACACCTGCAGCAGCAAGTCGCCCAGCTCCTCGGCCACCTCGTTCGGGCCGTGATGCTCGATGGCGTCCACGACCTCGTACGCTTCTTCCACGACGTACTTCGTGAGGCTCTGATGGGTCTGCTTCCGATCCCACGGGCACTCGACTCGCAGCCGCTCCACGATGCGCCGCAGACCGGCCGGGCTCCGCTCGGCGGCCTCGGCCTGGACGGCCGGTATGTAGAGTCCGTCGCAGGGTCGCCCGTTGACTTCGGCGAGTGTGGTGCGCAGCGGGTCGGCGTCAGGCGTCAGCAGCCAGACCGGTTGTCTGCTGTCGTAGACCCGGATCACCGCGGCCGGCAGTGCGCCGCTGTCGGGCGAGCCGTTCAGCATGAGCGTCGGCGCGAGCGGGTTCGGCTCGAACGGCCGGTCTGCCGTCACGATCTGGAGCGCGCCATCAGGACGTTCAGACCGGGGAAGCTGGCTCAGCAGCGCCGCGACCACGCCAAAATCGACTGGCATCGCCGGCTAGCTTCCCCCGCAACAGCCGCCGCCGCGGCAGCCACCACCACCGCCACCGACGGGCACGGGGCCGCTGCCCGCCGACCCGGAGCTTGCGCCGATTGCCGCGAACGTCGAGAGCACCTTGCCAGCCCGAGCGCAGCAGATCGGGCAGTCGGCCTCGCGGCCGGCCTGTGCAAACGGAACCAGCTTCTCAAACAGGTGGGTGCAGGCGGGGCAGCGGTACTCGTACACCGGCATGGCGTCTCGGTCCTCACGGCGGCAGGAATCTGTCGAATTGTACCGTCTCGTGGCGGACCGCACCTGAAACGAGCAGAGCCGCCCCACCGAGGTGGAGCGGCTCCGGATGCCGTGGAGGGCGAGGGCGCGTTACCGCCGTCGCCGCCAGATCGCCAGGCCCGCGACAATCGCGCCGAGGCCGGTGGCAGCGGCCGGGATGGCCAGGTCGATGGGTGCGCCCGCGATACCAGTGCGCGGCAGCGCGGCCGGGGACGCCGCGACGGACGGCTTTGCAGCGGCAGGAGCCTGGGCCGGCGCCGCCGGCTTGGTGACCGGTGCGGGTGACGCGGCCGGAGCGGGGCCGGCCGGCTTCGCGGCCGGTGACGGCTGGGCCGCCGGCGCCGCCGCGGCAGTGCCGGCCGCACGCATGATGACGCCGCAGGCGATGCGGCCACCACTGTTGCCCGACGGATCGGTCATACCGTCGTCGGCGCCGGCATGGATCACCAACGCGGTACCCTCAGGCCCGAACAGCGAGCCAGCGCCCGATGCGGTGGAGGCATCCTTCAGCAGCGCGTCAAATGCTGCTGTACCGTCGGCGTTCACCTTCAGGTTGGGCATGTCGCCCGCATGCGCGCCCTGCGGGTTGTTCAGCCCATGCTGCTTGTTGCCCGGGTTGAAGTGACCGCCGGCCGTCATGAAGTCTGGGGCGTCGCACTTGCCGACCGCGTGGACGTGAATGCCGTGGTCGCCGGGCGGCATGCCGACGCCCTGCACCTTGAGGCGAACGCCGCCGCTCTCCTGGGTGAACGTCGCCATGCCCACGCTCTTGCCGTCAGCCGTCTTCAGCTCGGCCGTCGCGGCCGGCGACTGGGCAAACGCCGTGGTGGAACTCACCAGCAACAGCGCGCCAGCAGCAATGCCAATAGCAGCTCGCATCTCTACCTCATTCCTCCGTAGCCATGCGCCAGCGGCCACGTCCGGCCGGTAGCGCACCCCCTCATGGCAGGTACGGTCCTGCGGACCGCGCCCACGCATGAAACGAGCCAGTGCCGATCCGGTAGCCCGAGGGGCTGCACCGATCGTGACACTGGCTCATGGTACCACCGCGCCGCCTGTCAGCGGGGGCCTCGACGTGTGCGGGCCGTGCGGCGTAGCGACGCTCGATGGTGGTCACAGGGGACACCCGAGCGTGGCCGCGCAACGGGGCGGTGGTGCTTTTTGGACTCCCCCGTCCCCCGGCCTCCCCGGCAAAGTTCCTGGGGGCTGGGGACGAGGGTCTACCTATCGACAGGCTGGGGCGAGACCCGAGAGTCCATCGCCAGTCCCTTCAACCAAACGGACCGGGGTGGATGCCTACGCCGCCAACCTCTTCAGGTCGAACCGTCAGGATGTACGCAGGATGTGGGCCAGAGATGCGCTGCCTGTGCTCCAGGTTGGAGCGCCTGAATCGGACGGCCAGACCGTTGCTGGCGCCCGATGATTCTCGCTCCGAGCATGATGATAGGGGGCGAACATGAAGGAGGTGTGAGCAGAACGTAAGAGCCGCATGAGAAGGCCGTTAGCGAACCATTAACGGCCCGGGGGACCGGGGATCAGGGGGATACGGACGGGTGGTGGAGGCACAGCTCGCGCGCGAACTGCGCGCCGGTTGTGTCGCAAGCGGACGGGGAAGCTCAGGTGTCGCGCGTGTAGTCGATGAAGCGATAGCCCACGCCGCGCTCGGTGAGGATGTAGCGCGGGTTTGAGGGATCCAGCTCGATTTTCTGCCGCAGATAGTTGATGTATAGACGCAGATAGTGGCTCGCGTCACGATACTCCGGACCCCACACGCGCGACAAGAGCGTCTCGTGGGAGAGGACTGCGCCCGGGTTGCTGGCGAGATGGTAGAGCAAGCGAAACTCGGTCGGTCGCAGCTGGACCTTCTGCCCGTCGACGATGACTTCCCGCCGTTCGAAGTCGATGCTGAGGCGGTCGTCGACGGTGATCGACTGGCGGGGTGCCGGCGGCGGCAGCTCGGCGCGCCGCAGAACAGCCTTGATGCGGGCCGTCAGGACGACCTGGCTGAACGGCTTGGCGACATAGTCGTCGGCACCCAGCTCCAGGCCGCGCGCAACGTCGCGCTCGTCGGCCTTGACGGTCAGCATGATGACGGGCACCGTCGAGAAGCGGCGCAGCTCGCGGAGCGCCTCGAAGCCGTCCATGTCGGGCATCATCACGTCGAGCACGACAAGGTCTGGCATGGCGAGGCGCACCTTGTCGAGCGCTTCCTGGCCATTGTTCGCCTCGAAGACGTCGAAGCCCTCAAGCTCCAGGTTCATGCGGACCGAGTCGCGGATGCGTGGCTCGTCGTCTACCAGGAGAATGCGTCGTCGCTGGACTGCCATCGGCCTCACACCCTCGGGATCACGAGGGTGATTGTACCGCGTAGCAGCGATATCTCCGTGCAGCGGCGTCGGGCAGTCGAACTGATCCCGAGCGGCCGACTGGGGACGGTCGGCTGTCGGGCGTGCGCCGAAGCGGTCGGCCTGCGGCGTTTAGCGCAGCACCACCCGCCGGGCGATGCCCGTCCCTTCGAGGCGTGCCAGCTCCAGGGCCTCGCCGGCCTCGTGCAGCAGCGATTCGACGGTGACGGCGTCGTCGGGGAAGACCGCCGCGCCGAGCAGCACCGACAGGTCGAGATCCTGGCGGGCGGTCTCCTCGATGCGGGCCGCGACGACCAGCGCGCCGTCGAGCGGCGTCTCGGGCAGCAGCACCGCAAGCTGCGAGTCGCCATGCAGGCCAATCGCATCGACATCGCGCAGCAGCCGCCGCGCTCGCGTGGCGAGGGCGGCGAGGCGCTCCTCGACGGCGCGCCGCTCGCGGCCACCATAGACGGCGGGCCAGCCGTCGATCTCGATCAGCAGCAGCGTCAGCGGATGCTCGTAGCGGCGTGCGCGGGTCATCTCATGCACGGCCAGCCGCTCCAGCAACTGCTCGTCGGCTACGCCGGCTGGCAGGCGCGAGCCGGCCGGGGCGGCCACCAGCTGGCGGCCCTGCTCCGCGGCCATCGGGCGGGGCGGAGCCGTGGCGCGCGACCACCGCGCCACGAGGCAGCTTGCGGCGACCGACAGCGCGCCGAGTGCGCCGGCCTCCGGGTTGTCACCGGCCGCCCAGAGCATCACCAGCGCCAGCGTCCCCAGCCCGAGGCTGGCGGCGACCACGAGGCGATTGGATGGCAAGAACTGGCCGGCGGCAGCCGCCGAGAGAAGCGCGGCCAATCCGGCGTAGTGCGCGGCGACTTCGCCCGTCGTGACGAAGACGGCGGCCGCCGTGGCAAACCAGATCATGGCGGCGGTCGCACGCAGACGCATCGGATTCGCTGGGCGTTCGTTCATCGAGGCGGCCTCCCGCACGGCATATCGCCGCGAGCCTGTCCACAGATGAACAACGTCCCGGAACGGCTCCGAGCGACGCTTTCGCTCGCGAACTTGCCTGAAATCGCCGCTGAACGATGCGAGAGCGCTCGATCCGACCCCGAGCGGGCCCCTACGCCGACAGGCCGCGAATAACCTGCACCAGCCGTGGAAGGTCGATGGGCTTGGTCAGGTAGTCCGAAGCGCCCGCCGTCGCACCGCGCTCGCGCAGGCGCGGATCGTTCTGGCCGCCGGCCAGCAGGACGACGGGTACGTTTCCCAATCCGGGATCCCCACGGAAGGCGGCGCAGAGCTGGAAGCCGTCCATGCCCGGCATGGCGATGTCGCTGAGGATCAACGAAGGCGGGCGCTTCCGTGCTTCGGCAAGCGCTTCCGTGGCGCTCGCAGCAGTCCGCACGGCGAACCCGCTGTCGAGCAGCGCGACGGCCAGGGTCTCAAGGCTCCTGGCGTCAGCATCGACGACAAGTACGCGGGTTTCTGGCCTGACTGGCTGCCCGCTCGGCCCCATGGTGTCTCGATCCTCTCAACCTGCCGACGCCGCCGCGCCGGGATCCCCACCCGTGTCCCCGTGGTCAGCCCGACCCGCCCCTCCGCAGGCTGCGGCTCCGACCCGTCGCCGCCATGCCTTTCAGACGGCGGCGCGGCCTCAGTCAGGCTGGACGGCGCCAGCCCGGCACCCTGGCCGAGGCCAGTATACGCGCGCATTTCCCGCGCCCGGGCCTCCCCACGAGCCGCACGAATGACCTGTAATGGCCCTGTAACGCCAGTGACACGCCGCGTGATTCGGGCGTGACGGGGGGCAGCCTAGACTCCTCTCGACCGCATGTGATGGAGGGCTTGTGCCTCGTCTGATCGTTCGACTCATGCTCGCCGTGCTGATCCTGGCGAGCCTCTTCGGTGGGCGCTCGCTGGTGGCGAACGTCGCCGATGGATCAGGGCATGTCGTGAAGTCGGGCGAGACGCTGAGTGGCATCGCGGCTCAGTACGGCGTGACCGTCGAGCAGCTGGTGACGCTCAACGGGATTACGGACCCGAACCGGGTCGGCGAGGGGCAGACCCTCAAGCTGCCGCCGGCTCCGGCTCGCTCCAGCGGTGCGCCGACGGCGCAGTCCCAGCCCGCGCAGCCCCAGCCCGCCCCGCAACAGGCGGCTGCGCCGCAACCGAGTCCAGCCGGCGGCCAGTACCTGGTGCAGGCCGGCGACACGCTGAGCGGCATCGCGAAGTCGCTGGGCGTCACGATGAAGGCGTTGCTCGAAGCGAACGAGCTGGTTGACCCGGATCGACTCACTGTCGGGCAGAAGCTGAGCGTGCCGGCCGGCGCGGTCAGCGCCCCGGCCGGCACGACGGCGGCTCGCTCGAATCAGCCCGGCTCGACGGCCCCTGCGGCGAACAACGCTCCGGCTGCGCCGGCATCCGACGAGGCCGGCGCGACGCTCGACCGGCTGGCGCAGCAGTACGGCGTCGATCCGGCCCTGGCGCGCGCCCTGGCCTGGGTCGACACCGACGGCAAGCCCCGCAAGCTCGACGCTCCCGGCGGCCTGGGCTACCTCACCGTCACCGACAAGACGTTTGAGTACATTCAGGCGGCCATCGTGCGGCGGGCGCTCGACCGTGGCAATCCGTCCGACAACGTCGAGGCCGGCATCGCCTACGTGGCCTCGATGCTCAAGTGGGGCGGCGACGACGCGCGTGGGCTGGCCGGGTTCATTCAGGGGCCGGGCAGCGTCAAGGAGAACGGCGTTCGCCCGGGGACGGACGAGCAGGTCAGGCGCATTCTGGCCCTGCGGGACCGGTTGAAGTCCGGGGTGCCGGCCGCGGCCGCGACCACTGCCGCGACGGGCCGGCAGGCTTCCGCAGTCTCGACTGAGCCGCGCGCCACCACCAGCACCACGACTGCCAGCCTCGCCGCCCGAGCGATTGGCGCAGCTCGCTCGGTGGCTGGCCCGAGCGCCCGCATCGGCATCGCCGGGCGGAACCTGGTGACGGGGCAACGGATCGGGGTGGCCCCCGAGCAGACGTTCCCGGCCGCGAGCGTCGGCAAGCTGGCGTTGCTGGTCGAGGCGTACCGGCAGACCTTCACCGGCACCATCGTCCTGAACGACGCGCAGAAGGCTGACCTCCGCGCGATGATCGTCTCGAGCGACAACGACGCGGCCAACCGTGTGATGGAGGCGTTGAGCACCCGAGCGGTGAACGCCAATCTCCAGGCACTGGGTCTCGCGGGCACCCGCCTTGGCAACCCGTTCGGCCTGTCCCGCGCGACCGGCGCGCCGCAGAACGTCACGACACCGCTCGACATGAGCCGCCTCATGGACATGCTGGCTAGCGAGCAGCTCGTGAGCAGCGCTGCCAGCCGCGAGATGCGGGCGCTGCTGCTCCAGTCGCAGGATGGCTCGAAGATCAAGCGTGGATTGCCGCTCGACGCTCGGCTGGCGCACAAGAGCGGGTGGTACGATGGCGTGGCGAACGATGTCGGCATCGTGACGCACGGAGCGAGCAGCTACGTGCTGAGCGTCTTCACCGAGGGCATCGACGACGCTGAGGTCGCCAACCAGACAATCGCATCTGTGGCGCAGACGGTTCACGCAGCCTGGGGGCCAGAGCGGTAAGCTCGGCACCCCCTCCCGCGTCTATCGACACCGTGCGCCGCGAAGAGGAGCGCGCGGTGTCTCTTTCATCGTACGTCCAGGCAGCGCCCAAGGCTGAGCTGCACGTTCACCTGGAGGGGGCTGTCCAGCCCGAGACGCTGCTGACCCTGGCCCAGCGGAACGGCGTTCAGTTGCCGGCCAACACGGTCGAGGAGATGCGGCATTGGATTCAGTTCCGCGACTTCGATCACTTCATCGACGTGTTCAGGGCTGCCTGCCGCTGCATGCGGACTGCCGCCGACTATGAGCTGGTGACCGTCGAGCTGGGCGCGAACCTCGCGCGGCAGGGCGTGCTTTACGCCGAGGTGACCTTTTCGGAGAGCGTCCATCACATGATGGGCGTGCCGCGGCGCGAGTATTTCGACGGGCTGGCCCGTGGCCGCGCGCGTGCGCTGGCCGAGCACGGGATCGAGCTGGCCTGGATCTTCAACATCGTGCGGCAGTGGAAGGACGGCAACCAGGTCGTGCCGCTGGCCGACGAGACGCTGGCGGCCTCCATCGAGGGACGCGAGATCGGCGTGGTGGCGCTCGGGCTGGCGGGCGCCGAGGCGGGAGCCCCGCCGGAGCCGTTCGCGCCCTGGTTCGACAAGGCCCGTGCAGCCGGCCTGCACAGCGCCCCGCACGCCGGCGAGCACGACGGCCCGTCGAGCGTCTGGGGTGCGTTGCGCGCGCTCGGGGCCGAGCGCATCGGGCACGGCGTGCGGGCCATCGAGGATCCGTCGCTGGTGAGCCACCTTGCCACGACCGGGACGCCACTGGACGTCTGCCCGCTGAGCAACGTCCGCCTCGGCGTGGCCGCCAGCCTGGAGCGTCACCCGCTCCCGACGCTGCTGAAGGCTGGCGTGGTACTGACGGTGAACTCCGACGACCCATCCCTGTTCAACACGTCGCTGTCCGACGACTACGCCGCGTTGATCGAGCCGATGGGGCTGGGCGTCGAGCAGATCGACGAGTTGATCCTGAACGGGTTCCGCTCGACGTTCGTGCCCGAGCCGCGTAAGGCTGCGATGGTGGCCGCCGCCCAGCAGGAGTTGGCGGCGCTCAAGGCTGCGCATCTCAGGTCGTAGAGGGTTGGGCAGACATCGAGGCGTTCGCCGCTGGATAGGCGCGCCCCGGCGGGCCGGCCCGGTATCATGCAAACGTGACATCAGAACCGTGGCGCTGCCCGCTCTGCAATTCGGTCGCCGAGAGCGCCCGCGATCATCTTGTCGACGTGCACGGCGTCGGCGGTGGTCAGGACCGGTTCGGCCTGCGTGACGCCGTCAAGCGCGATCCGCGCCGTACCAGCCGCGACGACACGCCGGCCGAGATGCCGGCCGAGATGCCGGCCGAGATGCCTGCCGACCCTCCCGACGAGCCGCGCTCAAGCCCGTTCGGGCCGCCGATCTGGCGGCGGGTGGACCCGGCTCCGCGTCGAGGCGGCAGTACGCGCCCTGGCAGCGGGGCCTCCGACGATCCGCCGCTGACCTGGCGCAAGGCCGCTCGGCCGGCCAGCAGCCGCCGCCGCACCGGCGATCCGTCGGAGGCCGCGCCGCAGAAGCCGATCCCGCTGCCGCCGGATGCCGCCGTGCTCCGGCTCGTCTGCGACTCGCTCGACGGCGTCGATGCGCAGGCGCTCGGGGATCGCTTGCGGGCGCTGCCGGGCGTCGATTCGGTGACGCTCGACCTGTACGCCCGGACGGTCGATCTCTATGTGAACCGGGCCAAGGCGACGGCGGCGCACCTCGTGGCGATGGCCCGTGAGCGGATGCGTCTGCCCGTCCGAACGGCCGAGGTTCACCGTGAGCCGGTCAAGGGCGTCGGTCTCGGCGCGGCGACGCTGATCTACGTCGTCCAGTAGGCGCTCGCGGCCCTCACACGAGCGGGTGGCGGTAGACGTTCGTCGTGCGCGCCTGGAACCCGAGCCGCCGGTAGAGGCGATTGGCCGCCTCGCGGTGCGGCGCTGACGTCAGGTCGAGGTGCTCGACGCCACGATCTCGCGCCAGGGCCAGCGCGGCTGAGGTCAGGGCCGCACCGACCCCCTGTCCTCGGGTCGCCGTGTCCACCACCACGTCTTCGAGCCGCGCCACCCAGCCGCTGATCGTCATCACGACGACCACGCTGGCCGTCCCGACGACGGTGTCGCGCTCGTCGCGGGCCACCAGCAACGTCAGGGCCGGCTGGGAGAGCACGGTCTCCAGTCGCTCGACGGTCATCGGAGAGAGGCCACCGGTCAGTTGTGGGACGAGCCGTGCGAGCGCCTCGGCGAGCGATGGCGTGGCCGCCGTGGCGGCGGTAACGACGATGGACACGGTGTCAGACCCCCTTGAACGTCGCACGGACCGACCGGCCGCCAGGCTCCAGGATAGATGCTGACCGTCTGTATTGTCACGCCGTGCATCGGTCTGGGAGGGATCTCGGGCGCGGTTGAGCGACAGAATGGCGTCTCTCGTTCGTAACAACGTGAGCCAGAACCGTCCTACCGTCCCCTCTGCGCGGTAGCGTCGTTTTAATCGACGCAGCGACGCTCTCACACGAGATGCGTGCGCCCTTCCAGGCGACGGGGAAGCGCCGGGAAGATGCTCAACGCGATCGGCACGAGGAGGTGAATCGGTTGGCTCGACGGTGGCCTGTCGCAGACGCTCGCCGTGCGTTCCAGTTGCTCTGGCTGCCGGTCGGTGCGCTGCTGGCGGCCCTGGGCATCTGGACCGTGCAGCAGGTGGTGTTGTACGGCATGCCAGCGTTTGACATCGATTCGACCGGCTCGCTGCTCGTCCGTGCGCCGGAAGTCGACCTGTTCGGACTGGCCGTCATGGCGGCGCTGACGGCATGGCTGATCCGCTCGCGCAGGCGAGCGGTCACGGCCTTGCAGGAGGCCAATGACTCGCTGCGCGACCAGGCGTCGTACATCCGCGGCATTGTCGAGATGCAGACCGAGTGGATCACGAGGTTCGACCCTGATCTCACCATCACATTCGTGAACGAAGCCTACGCCCGGCACGAAGGCACGTCGCCCGACCGGCTGATCGGGCGGTCCCTCTGCGAGCTGAAGTCGCCGACGGACATCGAGCGCATGCGCGAGCAGCTCAGCGCCCTCACGCCTGAGCGCCCGAGCGTCGAAGTCGACGTGCAGGCGCCGATGGCGGACGGAACCGTTCGCTGGCACCGCTGGAACGACCTCGCCGTCTTCGGGTCGGACGGGCTGGTTGTCGAGTACCTGTCCGTCGGCTTCGACATCACGGATCAGAAGGCGACTGAAGAGGCGGTTCGGGCCAGCGAGGCTCGCGTCCGCGCCGTCGTGTCGGGCGCGCCGATCATGCTCTTCGCCGTGGATCGGCAGCGCGTCTTCACCATGGCCGAGGGACTGGGCCTGGAATCGCTCGGCGTGAACTCGGCGCAGATCGTCGGCCTGCCCATACACGAGATCGTCGAGAACGTGGACCCCTTCTTCGAGGCGGTCGAGCGAACGCTGGACGGCGAGGAGGTCGTGGGCACCGTCAAGCTCGCGCGCAAGTGGTTCGAGGTCCGCCTCGCGCCCCAGCGAGACGAGCGCGGCGAGGTGATCGGCGCGATTGGCGTCGGGACCGACGTGTCGGACCGGGTCAAGGTCGAGCAGGCCTTGCGCGCCAGCCAGGAGCAGTATCGGACGCTGGCGTTCCACGATCCGCTGACAGGACTGCCGAACCGCATGCTCTTCGGGGATCGGCTGGAGCAGGCGCTGCGGCGCGCGGCCCGCGAGCAGAGCTTGCTGGCCGTGCTCTTCCTCGATCTCGACAACTTCAAAGTGGTGAACGACAGCCTGGGCCACCACATCGGCGACGACTTGCTGGTGCAGGTGGCGCGGCGGATCACCGGCTGCCTGCGTGCCTGCGACACGGCCGCCCGCTTCGGCGGCGACGAGTTCGCGGTGCTGGTGGGCGAGATCGGCTCGCAGGCCGACGCGGAGGGCGTGGCCGACCGGCTGGCCGAGGCGATGCGCGCGCCGTTCTCCATCGCGGGCCGCGATGTCGTGGTGACGGCGAGCATCGGGGTGGCGATCAGCGCCGGCGAGCGGGCGGACCGCGATGCCCTGCTCCAGGCGGCCGACCTTGCGATGTACCGCGCCAAGGTGAACGGTCGCGCCCGCTCTGAGCTGTTCGATCCGCGTATGGCGGCGGACGCTGGCGACCGGCTCGAGCTGGAGATGGACTTGCGGGAAGCCATCGCCCGGGATCAACTGTCCGTCGTGTACCAGCCGATCATCTCCCTGGCGACTGGCCGCGTCAGCTCCGTCGAGGCGTTGCTGCGCTGGGAGCATCCGAAGCGCGGGACCATCGGGCCGGCCCGGTTCATCCCCATCGCGGAGGAGACCGGCCTGATCGTGCGGATCGGTGCATGGGTACTGGCCGAGGCCTGCCGTGAGGCGATGACCTGGCCGCAGGCGGATGGAGCTGAGCCGCTGACGGTGTGTGTGAATGTCTCGCCGCGCCAGCTTCGCGACGCCGGCTTGTTGGAAGACGTGGGGCGGGTGTTGCATGCCACCGGGCTTCCCGCCCACTGGCTGGAGCTGGAAGTCACCGAGAGCGCCGTGATGAAAGATCCCGACGCCGCGCGGGCGCGCCTCGAAGCGCTTCAGCGCATCGGCGTGAGCCTGAGCATCGACGACTTCGGCACCGGCTACTCGTCACTGGGGCAGCTTCGCCACTTTCCGTTCGACACGCTCAAGGTGGACAAGTCGTTCATGACTGGCCTGGGCGAAGATCGACAGAACACGGCCATCGTGGGTGGGCTGGTCGCGCTGGCCCGGAACCTCGGCCTGTCGGTCGTCGGGGAGGGCATCGAGACGCCCAAGCAGCTTGCCCACCTCCAGGTGCTCGGGTGCGACCGAGGCCAGGGCTACCTGCTCTCGCGCCCGATCCCGGCCGAGGCGCTGCGCCGGCTGCTGGTCGAACGGCCCCAGCTCGTCGCCCCCTCTTGCCAGAAGAGCCAGGTCGCCTGAGGCGCAGCTAACGGTAGAGCCGGCGGTACTGCTGGTAGTTCTCGTAGACGATCCGCACGTAGTAGCTCGTCTCGGCGAACGGGATCATCTCCATGAAGATGTCCGGGTCTTCGTTGCCGAACTCCGCCACCCAGCCGTTCACGTTGCCGCCGCCGGCGTTGTAGGCCGCCAGGGCCGGGTAGACGCGCCCGTCGTAGGTGCCAAGCTGGCGGGCCAGGTAGAACACGCCGAACTCGACGGCGACCGCCGGCCGGTACAGGTCGTCGTTGCTGAACGACGGCCGCCCCAGCGCCGAGGCGATGCCCTGGCCCGTGGACGGCACCACCTGCGCCAGCCCGAGCGCGTTGGCGGAGGAACGGGCGCGCGGGTTGAACGTGCTCTCCTGGCGGATCAGCCCGGCGAAGAGCAGTGGATCGACGCCGCGCTGCTTGCCCTGCGCCGCGATCAGGTCGGCGTATGGGAGCGGGTAGATCAGCCGTTGGAGCAGCCGTGGCTGGGCCGCCACGGCTGCCCCCGTTGCCTTCTGCGCCGCCAGTGCGAATCGCATGCTGATCGGCGTGTCGCCACGCTCGGAGGCGAAGCGCGCCAGTCCATACAGGCGGCCAGGATCGGCCTCCCAGCGCGCGGCCAGCTCCTGAAGCTCCCAGGCCGCCCACTCGGGCATACCGACGCGGTACAGCAGGGCGGCGCGCTGGTAGCCCGGCTCGGACCCCTGCTCGCGCTCCAGGGCCGCGAGGTCGATGCCGCCGCCGGCGAGCCAGCCGTTCAGCCCGGCCAGGTCGTCAGGCGTGGGCTGGAGCACGGCGAGATCGAGGTCCGGCGAGCCCTGGCCACCACGAGTGTCGCCGTCGAGGATGGCGCGCGCCCGCAGCCCGCCGAAGCCGTCCGTATCGATCTCGGCGGCGCGGGCCAGCAGCGCCGTGGCCTGGGCGCGGTCGCCGGCCTTCGTCAGGCCCTTGCTGGCCCAGAGCAGCGCCAGCCCCTTCCAGCGGCCGTCCGCCTCGCCGCCTGCGAGTGCGATGGCCGCCTGGAGCGCCTCCGGCGCCGCCCCCCGCATCATCAGCGTGTAGACCAGTTGGGACTGGGCCTCCTGGGAGGCTGCCGACGCGGGCAACGCCTTCGCCGCGAGGTCGTAGAGGTCGCTGGCGTCCTTGAGCCGACGGTCCGCCTCCAGGCGGCGGCCAGCCCGGAGCGCCGCCCGCGCGGCCAGATCCGACCCCGGCAGGTCGTCGGCCACCAGCTTGAGCGTCGAGACGCCTTCGTCCACCGAGCCGAGCCGCAAGAGCGCCTGCCCCAGGTAGAAGCGGGCGCGCGCCTTCTTCTCGGGGATCAGCCCGCTGTCGATGGCGGCGCGGAGGCCCGGCACGGCCTCGCCGTACCGGGCGGCGAAGAACAGCACGGCGGGGGCTTCGTCCGGGGCGACGGCGGTCAGGGCGTTCATGCTCTGGAGAGCGTCGAACGCGCCGATGGCCGATGGCGTGTCCGGCAGCTCGGCGATGACCGTGGCGAACGACTTGATCGCGAGATCGCGTCGCTCGGCGTCCCGCGCGATGACGCCGAGGCTGGTCAGCGTCTGGGCGCGATAGGTGCGCGTGGTGGCCTGCGTCAGCAGGGCGTCTGAGGCCTTGAGCGCGGCGTCGGTGTTGCCCTGCTTGAGGGTGGCCGTCACCTGGTGCTCGAGCGCATCCACCTTCGTGAGGCGGGCCTGAGCCAGCTCCAACGCCTTGCCGGCCCGGGCGTTCTGGCCCGGGCGGTCGTTGAGCGCGGCCAGGCAGTACGCCGCCTGCAAGTCGGCGTAGGGGCCGAAGTCGGGCGCGGTCTTGACGACCTCGTCAAAGGCGGCCAGCGCGCCGAGATAGTCCTCGGATGCTCGCTTGGCCCGCCCGAGCACGAAGAGGGCACGCGCGCGCACGGGCGCATCGATCTGCCGACCCATCAGTTCGCCGGCGGACTCGGTGGCGGCGGCGTACCGGCCGGCGTCGATCTGCACCACGGCATGCTGCAGCAACGCCTCGTTCGCCGTGTTCCGATCCTGGGCGTTCGCCTGCTCGCGGAGGATCGTGAGCGCGCGGTCGTAGTCGCCGGCCCGGCGCGCCTGCTCGGCCGCGTCGAGCGGCGCGAGGGCCGGGCCGCCCCGCTGTGGAGCGACCGCCTGGACTGCCGAGGCGTCGGCGGCCTGTGCGACGTTCGAGCCGTCGCCGTTCGGCGCTGAACCCGGCCCAGCCAGGACCGCAGGGGGTGTGCTGGGGGCGGCGTCGGCCGGCGTCGTGGGTGTCCCGATGCTGTCGGCCACGATCACCAGGATCAGTGGCAGCGCCAACACCAGCCAGCCAAGCCGGCCGACGATGCGCCGGTCGCGCCGAGTGATGCGCCAGAATCGTCGGATGCCGCCGGCGAAGAAGCTCGACGGAGCCGCCTGGGAACGAAACCGGCGGACGCCTGCGGCTGCTATTCGCCTAGAACGGCCGGCGGCCTTCGAGAGCGCGGGCAAGCGTCACCTCGTCTGCGTACTCCAGATCCCCGCCGATGGGCAGGCCGCGCGCGAGGCGGCTGACCTTCACGCCGAGCGGCTGCACGAGCCGCGCCACGTACATCGAGGTGGCCTCGCCTTCGACGTTCGGGTTTGTCGCGAGGATCACCTCGGTCACGGCGCCGTCGAGGCGGCGCAGCAGCTCGCGGATCTTCAGATCGTCGGGGCCGACGCCGCCCATCGGATCGAGGGTGCCGTGGAGGACGTGGTACAGCCCCTTATACTCGCGGGTCCGCTCCAGAGCGACCACGTCGAGCGGCTCCTCAACCACGCAGATGGTGGCATGATCGCGGGACTCCGAGCGGCAGACCGTGCAGGGATCGCGGTCCGTGATGTTGAGGCACGTCGAGCAGAAGATGACGGCCTCTTTCATGTGGACGATGGCTTCGGCCAGGGCGCGGGCGCGGTCTTCGGGGACACGCAGCAGATGGTAGGTCAGCCGCTGCGCCGTCTTCGGACCGATGCCAGGCAGCCGCGCCAACTCTTCGATGAGCCGGGCCACCGGTTCAACCGTTGTCTGCATGGGCGGCCTGCCAGCTCCCGGGACGAGCGATCCCCTGACAGTAGAACGACCGGCGAGGGATCAGGTTTGGAAAAAAGCCGCCGGCCGCGGGTTCGGTGCGGCCGGCGCGTGTGACTGTGCGGAGGGACGCCTCGGCGCGGGGGGCGCTGGCGTCCGCTGGACTACATCAGCCCGGGGATCTTCAGCCCGCCGGTCAGCGCGCCGAGCCGTGTCGAGGCCAGCTCCTGCGACTTCTTGAGCGCCTCGTTGAACGCCGCGACCATCAGATCCTGGAGCGTCTCAACATCTTCGGGATCGACGATCTCGGCGTCGATCTTGACCGACTCGACGACCTGATGCCCGGTCATGGTGATGGTGACGACGCCGCCGCCAACACTCGCCTCGACGGTCTCGGAGCCCAGGTCTTCCTGGATCTTGGCGAGCTTCGCCTGCATCTGCGCCATTTGCCGCTGCAAATCGCGCGGGTTACCACCCATCATGACCGAGTTCTCCTTCGAGGAAGCTGCCTTCGTGTGACCGCTTCATGATACCAGGGGCTTCGAGAGGCGCGCCCGATTTGCGATGCGCCGGCCTGGACAGAGGGTTCGCGTCAGTCATCCGGCAGCCGCTCGATCGGCCCGCCGAAGAACCGCAGACCGGCCTGGATCACCGGGTCCGACGTGGGAAGTGCGGGTCCAGGCGGAACGACCGCCGCCGCCGAGCTGGGTGGCGGCGTGTAGGGCGTCTTGTCGTCGACGAAGCGGATATCCGCGCCCCGCCCGAGCAGATCGATGACCCGGCCTCGGAGCGCGCGCTTCTGCTCGTCCTTCGCCACGAAGTTGAGGGCCCCGCTGCTCGCCTGAACGACCAGGCAGCGGCCTTCCACCCCAACCAGCTCGGCCGAGAGGAACGGGGCGCGCTCAATGCCGTTCCTCCAGATCTGGTTGCGGATGGTCGGCCACCTCTTCCGCAGGTCGGCGAAGTCGAGGGCCGGCTCGGCCGGCGTCGGCGTTCCCGACGCCGGTGCGGCGGGCGTGGCTGCCCCGCCGGGCGCACTGGCTGGCCGGCGGATCGGTGGTGGCGGCGGCGGGGGCGCATCGACGACGACCCGCTTCGCCTCGGCAGCGTCGTCCTCGTCCGTCTCCCAGTGGGCACGGACGGTGCCGCCGCCGACGCCCATGCCGTCCCACTTCGAGCGCCGCGACTCGTCGTCCTTCGTCGGAGCGGGGGCGGCCGGCGCGGGCGTCTGCGACGGTGTGCTGGCTGCCGGCGCTGACATCGGCGGGGCGGTTGCCGGTGCTGCAGGCGGTGCGCTGGTGGCCGGCCGCCGCGCTGGCTGCTCGCCGCCGTAGTACGGATCGAGATCGTCCAGGTCCGGCAGCGGATCGTCGTCGTCGGGCCGCACGGGAGGCACGGTGAGGGGCGGGCGGGCGACGGCGCTGTTGGCGGCCATCGGATGCGCGGGCGCTGGCGGCGGCGACTGCTCCCCCTCTCCGACGCGGAGAGGGGGCTGTGGGGTGAGGTTCGTGGCCGGCTGTGGCGTGAGATTCGCGGCCGACCGTGGGGTGAGGTTCGTCGCGGCCGGCTGTGGCGTGAGATTCGCGGCCGACTGTGGGGTGAGGTTCGTCGCGGCCGGCTGGGGGGTGAGGTCTTCCCGTGGCTGCGGCGCAGGACTGCCTGCTGGCTGCCCGGGCGCCGGCCGGCCGCTCCGGGCGGGCGTGAACGTCGGCGTCGGTCGTGGCGGCATCGTCGGGAGGGGTGCGCTGCCAGACCGCGCGGCCGGCTCGTGGGCTGCGCTGCCGCCCCCCAGGACCACCAGCTCGACCTGAATCAACAGTTGGGCCGGGTCGCGCAGCTTCGCCAGCGCCTCCCCAAAGCCGCCCACCAGTTGACGGAGTCGGCCGGCGTCCCAGGCCGTGGCGTACTCCTCGAGCCACGCCACCTCTTCGTCTGGCAGCTCCGCGCGCAACGGCGCGACGGCCCCGAAGCGGAGCAGCATCAGCGCGCGCAAGTAGGTGAGGGTGTCCCCGAGGTAGACGCGCAGGTCGGTGCCACGGTCGAGCGCCTCGTTCAGCGCTTCGAGGGCGTCGCCGGGCCGTTCCTGCTGCATCGCTTCGAGGAACGGGCGGACCGTCTCCAGTCCGGCCAGCCCGAGCACGTCGCGGGCGCTGTCGGCATCGATGCGGTCGCCGCAGAACGAGCGCAACTGATCGAGCAGGCTGATGGCGTCGCGCATGCCGCCGCGCGCCGCGCGGGCCAGCCAGGAGAGCACGGCCCCCTCGACCTCGATGCCCTCGTCGTGGGCGATGGTCGCGAGGCGGTCGCGGATGTTGACGGCCGTGTGGCGGTGGAAGTCGAAGCGCTGGCAGCGCGAGAGGACCGTCGCCGGCACCTTGTGTGACTCGGTCGTCGCCAGCACCAGGATGGCGTGGGGCGGCGGCTCCTCCAGCGTCTTCAGAAGCGCGTCCCAGGCCGCCTGGGTCAACTGGTGTGCTTCGTCCAGGATGTAGACGCGGTAGCGGGCCTCGGCCGGCGCATAGTTGATCTTCTCGCGGAGGTCGCGCACGTCGTCGATGCCACGGTTCGAGGCGGCGTCCATCTCGATGAGGTCGAGCGCCCGGCCGTCGTTGGCGTCGGTGCAGATCGAGCAGGTTTCGCAGGGGCCGCCGTCCACTGGCTGCAGGCAGTTGACGGCCTTGTAGAGGAGCCGCGCCATCGTCGTCTTGCCGGTGCCACGCGGGCCGGAGAACAGGTAGGCGTGGGCGATGGTGCCGTGCTTGACGGCGTTCCGGATGGTACGGACCACATGCGGCTGCCCGACGACCTCGTCAAAGCGACGGGGCCGCCAGACGAGATAGAGGGCGCGTCCGCTCGTGTCGGCCATGCTGCGATTATAGGCAGGCGCCTGGGCGGCCCTGGCGAAACCGGCCGGCGCGAGTGGGGTCGAAACGGGCAGACCTGACAGACTGGGTTGGCGCATGCAGGCGGCGGCACGCTGGCCCGTTGGCACAGCGGAGTCTCGGCCGGATCACGCGGCTGTTATTCCTCCGAGAGACTTCTGACGCCCCGCGTGACGGCGATGTGATGCATCGACACGTACGATCCTCGCACCACGAAGACACGTGGCCCGCGATCTCACAGTCGGTGGAGTCGTCAGCGCATGGTTGAGTTCGGGTTCGTCTTGCTCGGGATCGGTTTCTCGGTCGCCGTCGCCCAGATGTTCGTCGTCGGCGGGCGGCAGTCCTCGCTGTGACAGGACTGTGATCGCGAATCGATTGTGACCCCTGGGGAACCGCGAGACAATGACGCTGACTCGTGGTGATTGGAGGTAGGCGATGCTTGACCTGGCCGTCATCGTTCTCGGGCTGGCATGTGCCGTGGCCCTGTTGCACGGGTTTGTCGGAGGCAACGCCTGACATGGCCGAACGCCTGATCCGAAACCACCCCCAGATGGTCAGTCAGTTTCATTCGACCGTGAAGTGCCGCGAGTGCGAGATCTTCATCGGCACGGGCCATGAGGAGCGCGTGCCGCTGCCATCGCCCGACGGGCTTGGGTACCTCTGCCGCTCCTGCTGGCAGTCCGTGCGCCGCCGCTGCCGCGCCTCGGCCTACCTGCCGACCCGCTGGGCGATTGCCTAGCTGAATCGGTCAGGCAGGGGGGGCAGCACCCCGTTTCCGGCCTGCGTCGCTCCCGCTAGCCGCCGGCGCGCTGCAGCGCGCCGACAACGAGGTCGGGGTGATTGCTGCAGATCGAGTCCACGCCCATCGCAATCAGGCGCTCGACGACGCGCGGCTCCGATGTGGCCCACGGATGGACGCTCAGGCCGGCGGCGTGCGCCCTGTCAACCGTCTCCTGATCGCAGTAGGCCCAGAATGGCAGGATCGCGTTGGCGCCCGCCGCCTGCGCCACCGCCACCGGATCGATGGGCCGACAGCTCCAGAGCGTGCCGGTCGCGACCTCCGGCGCCAGCGCTTTGACGCGCGCCGACGTCGGATGGTCGAACGAGATCACGATGGTCTGATCCTGCATCTCGTGTTCTCGGATCAGCCCGACGACCTTCTCTTCCAGACCCGGATACGGCCACGGGCCGCCCTTGATCTCCACGTCGAGCACGACCTTGCCGCGCGCCCAGGCCAGCACCTCGCCGAGCGTCGGGATGCGCTGCCCGGCGAACCGCGGCCCGAAGTGCGCGCCGGCGTCGAGCGTCCGCAGCTCTGCCAGGGTCTTCTCGCCGACGAGGCCGCTGCCGCCGGCCGTTCGGTCGAGCAGCGCATCGTGGATGACGACGACCTCGCCATCCGTGGTCAGGTGAACGTCCAGCTCGATGGCGTCCACGCCCTGCTGGACGGCCAGCTCAAACGAGGCGAACGTGTTCTCGGGCGCGTAGCCCATCGAGCCGCGATGACCGAAGACGCGGGGCCGCCCCGGCGTCCGATGTTGCCACATGGTTTCCTCCGTCACCAGCGTCGTAGGTCGAGGGGAATAGGTCGTAGGTCGAGGGGAATAGGTCGTAGGTCGTGGGTGAAAGCATGCAAGTCGCAGTTGTCATCCTGAGCGCAGCGAAGGACCTCACCCGCTGACCGTCAACGTCCGCGTCACCCGCTGACCGTCGACGTTCGCGTCAGCGGGCAAGTTGATGCTGATGGTGGGCAGATGGCGCACACGTAGACGGTCAGCGGGTGAGATCCTTCGCTGCGCTCAGGATGACATGGAAACTCGCAATGATGCACTAAAACCGCATCGTCTATTTGCCAGTTCCTTTCCACGACCCACGACCCACGACCCACGACCCACGACCTACGACCTACGACCTACGACCCAAGATACTCCTTGAACCAGCCCACGATCCGCTGCAGCCGCACCTGACGGCGGTCCGGCCGACCGCTCCGCGACATGTCGTGGCTCTCGTCGGGGAAGCGCACGAACTCGGCCGTCTTGCCGAGCCGCCGCAGCGAGACAAACCACTGCTCGGCCTGCTCGATGGGACAGCGCAGATCCTGTTCCCCGTGCAGGATGAGCACGGGCGTGGTCACTTGCTCGACGTGCGCCAACGGCGAGCGGTCCCAGTAGCGCATCAGTCGATCGCGTGGCGACCCCTCAAGTTCGCGCTCGCCGAACCACGGTCCGATGTCGCTGGTGCCGTAGAACGACACGAAGTTGGAGAGGCAGCGCATCGTCACGGCGGCCTTGAAGCGGTCGGTGTGTCCGATGATCCAGTTCGTCATGTAGCCGCCGTAGCTGCCGCCAGCCACGCCGAGCCGCGATGCATCCACATCCGGCCGCTGCACGATCAGGTCAACCGCCGCCATCAGGTCTCGATAGTCGAGGTCGCCCCAGGCTCCGGCGATCTCCGAGCAGAACGTCTCGCCGTACCCCTTGCTGCCGCGTGGGTTGGTGTAGAGGACGTGGTAGCCCTCGGCAGCGAGCAACTGGAACTCGTGGAAGAAGGCGTTGCCGTAGAGCGAGTGTGGCCCGCCGTGGATCTCCAGCACGAGCGGGCGCCGGCCTTCGCCGCGCCCGGGCAGGAACCACCCTTCAACAGCCTGCCCGTCCGCGCCAGTGAACTCCAGGTGCTCCGGCTCCGACAGTGCCAGTGAGGCCAGCAGGTCGTCATTCAGACTGGTGATCTGCCGCTCGGCGCTGCCGTCTGCGGAGATCGTGTAGAGATCGCCCGGGTTCGTCGGCGTGCTGGCGGCGAAGACGATCCGCTCGCCGTCGCCATCCGCGTCGAGCAGCACACGGTCGCCGCCGGCGATCTGCCGGAGCGAGCCGCCGTCCACGCCGATCTCTTGCAGGGTGACGTTGCCACGCTCCGAGACCAGGAACCGCAGATGCTGACTGTCCGGCGTCCAGATCGGGGCCAGCACGAGGTGCCCGCCGCGCACATCTGACAGCACGTCGCTGCCGATGGAGATGTCGAGGCCGGCCGTGAGACAGCGCGGTGCGCCGCCCGCCGCCGGGACGGTCCAAAGGTCGACATTTGCGCCGGCCGGCGCGTCGAGCGTCCGACCCAGGCAGGCGACGGTCTGACCGTCTGGCGAGAAGGCTGGCGCGCTCAACGCATGGCCGCCGTCCGTCAGCAGCCGGGCCTCGCCGCCAGCGGCCGGTACGACGTAGATGTCAGACACGTCGTTCCAATCGCGATCGGGGGAGCGGTTCGACGCGAACGCGATGCTCCGGCCGTCCGGCGACCAGGCTGGCGTGCTGTCATCCCAGTCGCCATCCGTGATCTGGGAAGCCGCTGCGCCGTCGCTCCCGGCCACGCCATCGCGTTCGACCACGAACAGGTGCGCCCGACCGTCGAGCAGGCCGGTCCCGTCCGAGCGGTGTTTGATGCGGCGGATCTCGCGGAAGACGGGCGTGTCGGGGCTGTTCAGGATCGACGGCTGATCCGCCGGCCGCACCCGCGCCGTGAACGCCAGCCGAGCGCTGTCCGGACTCCAGGCCACGCCACCGATGCCGGCGAGCTTGCTGGTGACGGCGCGGGCCTCGCCGCCGCCGGTCGGCAGCACGTAGAGCTGGCCCTTCTCGCCGTCGCGGTCCGCGATGAACGCGAGCCAGCGGCCGTCT
Source organism: Chloroflexota bacterium (assembly GCA_020850535.1). Classification (NCBI taxonomy): domain Bacteria; kingdom Bacillati; phylum Chloroflexota; species Chloroflexota bacterium. The sequence goes on along the minus strand of JADZEM010000015.1, from coordinate 27,652 downwards.
GGCGACCAGCGCGCCGAGCGCTCGCGGCTGGTGCCGCTGGTCAGTTGGCGCGGCTCGCCGCCGTCGTACGGCACGCTCCAGATGGCCGAGCGGTAGCAGCGCTCGGCAAGCTCGGTCGTCGTGCGGGTGAACGTGACGATCGTGCCATCCGGTGACAGGCGTGGGCTGTCGATGAGCACGAGCGCGGCAAGGTCTTCGGCGGAGATCGGTCGTCGCTGGCTGGTAGACATCGGCGCTCCCGGGGGCAGAGTGGCGCTGGTCGTGGCCGGCCAGCCGCCGATGCGCCTGCTCGCGCGTGTCGCGAGGCTCGCCCGGGATATTGTGGTCGGCAGCACCGTCCGGGGCCAGCCGGAGTCTGTCAGAGCCAGGGCGATTGCATGATGAGCACGCCGTGCGGCCTCGTCGGGGACTTCAGTCCCCGACCACTCGTTGGATGGTAGGTTGGGAACACCAGCGCACATGCGATTGCCCTGCTGTCAGAGCCAGCCGGCGGCGTCAGGTGCGTCGGGCGTTGGGAACGGCCGGCGTCAGCGCGTCGCCTGGGAGGATGTCCTTCGGGCTGTCCGCCACCGAGCCGGCCTGGGGCGTCGCGGCCGGGAGTGGCGAGGCGAACGGGGCCGGCGAGGTGAACGGCGTCGGTGAGGCATTCGGCTGGGGCGACGCGCCGGGCCGAACGGTACTGCCGTTCGGAGCAGTGGGGCGGGCTGGTCCGCTCACGGTCCCGAATCGCTCGCCGATCATCGGGCGGATGACCTCCCAGCGGGGCAGCAGGACCGCCGCGCCGTTCGGCAGCACCGAATCCACGACCATCGTCTCGTTGATGGCGGAAAACGAGACGCTCTTGCTGTCCAGGCTGCGGAGGCTGGTGGCGAGGTTCAGGTACTCGCGCCAGCCGAGATCGCTCCGCATGTTGCGGCAGCCGGTGAGCAGCGTCGGGATGGCCGGCAGCGAGCGCACCTGGAGCATCTGCTCGCGCATGGCGGAGATGATCGACTGCTGGCGCTGCATGCGCTGGAAATCGTTGTCGGCGTAGCGCGTGCGGGCGTACTCCAGGGCGCGCTCGCCGTCCATCACCTGGATACCGGGATCGAACTTGACGATCTTGGTGCCGTAGTCCTCGGTCGGGTACTTCGGATCGACGATGGCGCGGGGCACGTTCACCGTGACCCCGCCGACCGAATCGACGGCCGTGCGGAAGCACTGGAAGTCCACAATCCCGAAGTGGTCGATCTGGATGCCGAAGCTCTTCTGGATCGTGCGCTGCAGCAGCCCGATGCCGCCGCCCGGCTCCTTGAACTGCTCGCCGTAGACGTAGGCGGCGTTGATGCGGTCCTTGCCGTAGCCCGGGATGTCTACCAGCAGATCGCGCGGGACCGAGACGACCGTCACATACGGGCCACGCAGGTCCACTCGCCCGATCATGATGGTGTCGGTGCGGGGGATCTCGCGGTCGTTTCGCTGATCGACCCCCAGCGCGACAAACGTGAACGTGGGCGGGCCGCTCCAGGTCGGCGTGGGCGTGGGGGGCGGAGTCGCTGGCGTCGCCGGCGCTGGCGTCCGAACGGCGGCCGCAACCGGGACTGAGACGACCGGCGCTTCGGTCGGCGGCAGCGCGACGGGCGCGACAAGCTCGTCGTCGTCGACGTCCGCTTGCTCGCTCTCGGCGGCAGCGATCTGCTCGACGCGGGGCGCCGCGGATACTGGGTCAGGGCCGGCCAGCAGGCCGAGGAGCAGCAAGCCGCTCACCACCGCCAGCATGACCGCGGGCACGATCAGGCTGAGTGTAGCCTGCCGTTGATTCTCGCTGCCCGACACCACGGCCTCCCCACGGCACAACATCACGGTTGTGTCATGCCCGCGAGGAAGTCGCTCACACTCGGGCAGCGCACGCTCAGAATACGTTACGGACGCATCACGAGCAAGAGTTGTGCCACTGGACAGAACGAGTGATGGGCGTGAGGCGTTGCAGTTTTCCGGGAGGGGGTCCGGGCTGCCGGCGCGAGTCGCCCCGATGCCCTTCGCGCGCAGCGCTGGCGAAGGGCGTCGGGGCTGCCGGTCTCGGTGCTAGCCGCGGGCCTGGCGGATCGCTTCGCAGATCAGGCGCGTGCCCTCACGCAGCTCCGCCGGCGACTCCTGGCTGAAGGCCAGCCGAATGTAGTTCTCGCCGCCGCCGTTGGGCATGAAGGCCGGCCCAGGAACGTAGCCGACTGCTGCCGCGCTGGCAAGCTCCATCAGCTTCTTCGAATCGGTGCCCGTGGGCAGCCTGATCCACAGGAAGAAGCCGCCCTCCGGCTTGTGCCAGAAGGCGTCCAGGCCGGCAAGTCCCTTCTCCAGCTCGCCGATCATCGCGTCGCGCTTCTCGCGGTAGACCCGGCGCAGCTCCTCGACATGGGTCTCCAGGTTGTTCTTCATGTAGGCGTGGCAGATGCGGCTCATGAACGGCGCAACGCCGCCGCCGTAGTTGAACGCCGACATGTACGGGATCAGCGTCGGCTGCGCGATCACCCAGCCGACGCGGGTGCCCGCCCCGAGAATCTTCGAGAGGGTGCCGGTGCGCGCGACCAACCCGGCGTCGTCCAGCGAGAACAGCGACGGTAGCTGCTCGCCTTCGAAGCGCAGCTCACCGTAGGCGTCGTCCTCCAGCACGATCACGCCGTACTGCTTTGCCAGCGCCAGCAGCTCGTGGCGGCGCTTCAGGGTGAGTGTCGGGCCGGCCGGATTCTGGAAGTTGTCGATGGTGTAGATCAGCTTGCAGCGCTTGCCGGCCTTCGCCAACTGTTCGAGCTTGTCGGCCAGCAGGTCGGTCCGCATGCCATCGGCATCGACCTCGATGCCATGAAGGTCGGCCCCGTTGCGGCGCAACGTCTGGAGCGTGGCCGAGAAGGTTGGAGCCTCGGTGATGACCGGGTCGCCCTCGTCGACGAACGTCTGGATGACCAGTCCGAGCGCGTCGCCCGAGCCGTTGGTGATCAGGACGTTGTCCGGCGAGATCGCGAGGTTCTCGAACACCTTGTGCTTGTGACAGACCCACTCGCGCAGCTCCTGAAAGCCGAAGACGCCGCCGTAGGAGAGCGCGTTTGCGCCATCGGTCTCCATCACGTCGGCGGCAGCCTGCGCCAGCCCGGCATACGGAAAGGAGGCCGGATCGGGGTTGCCCGTGCCGAACCGATACTTGATGTGCGGAGCCAGACCCTGGGGCGGGCGCGGCCCCTTCGCCGCCCGCCTGGAGAGCAGTTCCTGGAACCGCTCGACACCCGTCGCCGTCATACCGTGAGACCTCCACGCCGAGAGTTCCGCTCGTGGGGTCCTCGGCGCGGGATCGGGCACTGGAGCCGAGGAGTCGGGAGCGGGGGAGCTCGCGCCGACAGCTCCGCGCGGCCACGTTCCGAGATGCATGCACATGCAAGCGTAGTACACGGTACATGGGTAGGCCGCGTGAGCGGTCGGCGTGTCTTCCGAGAGGATGCCGCTCACCGAGGGCGCCGGTCAAGCAGGCTGGTACTCTTTCTGCAAGAGGAACCATCACTATGCGACGAGTCTTGATCGTAGCCGTCCTCGGCGCGATGCTCGCGGTGGGCGTCGTGCTCGGCCTTGGCGCACGGGCGCTGTTCGACGTCAGTCAAGCGACCGTGGATGTCGTGACCAGTCAGCCGACCATCGTGGCGACGCAGGCAACCGTCGCGCAGGCTGCGCCGCCGGCCGCTCCAACGGCACCGGCCAAGGTTGCACTGACGCCGACGCCCGCGCCGCTCGACGTGGCGGTTGAGGTGACGGAGGGCCAGCTTGAGTCGCAGCTCAACGGGATGCTGGTCGGCCAGTCGCTCGGCTCGACGCCGCTCGGGGACGCCACCGTCCAGACCGTCAGCGTCCAGCTGCGGGACGGGCTGATCCAGGTCGGCGGCGGCGCGAGGGCTGGCTTTCTGCAAGCGCCGTTTCAGGCGGCCGGGACAGTCGTGCCCGACGGGAACGGTCGGCCCCTGGTAAAGGTCAGCCAGGCGAGCGTCGGCGGCATCGACCTGCCGGAGCAGGCACGGAACGCGCTCGCCGACTCGCTCCAGACGCGCGTTGACGACCTCCTGGGTGACCGTTCGGTGAAGATCCGGACCATCGACATCGCCAACGGCAAGATGCGGGTGGTGGGCACCGCCGGCCTGTAGCGACGCACTACGAGACGGCCTCCAGCGCCTCCAACTGGGCGCTCGTGCCGATGGCCACGAGGTCGTCGCCGGCACCGACCTTCGCATCTGGCGGTGGCTGCGTCACGAGCTGGAGGCGCCGGCGGATCGCCAGGATCGTGATGCCCGGGGCGATTTCCTGGCCGACCTCGCGCACGGTCTTGCCGACGAGGATTGACCCCTCGCGGACGGTCACGTCTTCCAGCAGCAGATCGATGTCGGCCCGGCCGAGGACACGATCCACGAACTCGACGGCGGCCGGGCGCGTGGCGAGCATCGCCATCTGCCGCCCGCCGATGCTGTACGGCGAGACGACGCGGTCAGCCCCGGCCCGCCTGAGCTTCGGGGTGGCGTCGTCGTTGTTGCCCCGCGCCACGATGAAGAGGTCCGAGCGCAGCGCCCGCGCGGAGAGCGTGACGAAGATGTTGTCGGCGTCGCTCTGGACGCAGGTGACGAGGCCCCGGGCACGCTCGACGCCCGCCCGCCGGAGGACATCGTCGTCGGTGGCGTCGCCGCGCACCCATAGATAGCCCAACGAGGCGAGGCTGTCGATGGCCGCCTGATCGCTGTCGATGACCACGAACGGGACTTTCGCATCCTCGAAGTCGCGAGCCACCTGCCGACCCACGCGCCCCAGGCCGCAGAGGATGAAGTGGTCGCGCAAATGCTCGATGCGCCGGTCCATGCGTCGTCGCTCCAGGTTGCGCCCGAGGTGGCCCTCGAACACGAACTGCATCATCGTGGTGAGCAAGTACAGCGCGCCGCCGACCCCCAGGACGATCAGGCCGATGGTGAACGCCCGTCCTTGCTGGGTCAGCGGATGAATCTCGCCGAACCCGACCGTCGCCATCGTGGTGACCGTCATGTAGAGCGCGTCGAGCGTCCCCCAACCCTCGATCACGATGTAGCCGAGCGTGCCTAACGCCAGGATGGCCAGGATGACGGCGGCTGGTCGATACAGGTGTTGCCCGTCGCTCACGGGCGCATTGTAGAGCGTCATCACCCAGTTGTGTACGGCCCGTCGTCTTCTGTCGGGTCTTGTCTGCTTCTGTTCACTCAGGTATGCTGGAGGCGCGTGGTCGGGCCGCGAAAACGCAGCCCGGCGACACTCAGCATATTTTGGGAGCGTGCGGGGCGATGCGAGCGCATGGGTGGCGGCCAGCGGTGGCCGGCCTGCGCCTGCTCGCGGCGACGATCGTGGTGGCCGTGCTGCTCGGAGCGTCGCCGCGGCCGCCGGGGACCGCGCTCGCGACTGCCTGCTTTGGCGACGAACAACTGCTGCTTGCGCCGCCCGAGCCACGGACTGGCGAGCCGGTGACCGTGGCCGCCGTCTCGCGCTTTCCGCACGGCCGGGTGCTGCTGGCAGGGCCGAGCGGCCCACAGGAGCCGCCTTCCGAGAGTCTGGGCGATCGGTTCGTCTGGCAACTGACGGTGATCCCGGAGACGGTTGGGACGCAGACGTTCACGTTCGGCGTCGTGGGCGACGATGGCGGGGTTATCACCTGCACCCAGGCCCTTGTGAACGTAGTGGACGACGACATGCCGGCAGGAGCCGTCACTGCCGATGACCCGGCATCCACGGCCGGTCCGGAATCGTCGGTGCTGTTCGCGTCACTGCACCCGTGGCAAGCCAACGTTCCCGCTGTCGGGCCGTCAGAGGATGCCGGGGTTACCATCACGATGACTCCTGTGCCCGTCACCAGCAGCGAGGCCGGCTCTACTGGTCAGCCGGGCCATGACGCACGGCCAACCAGTACCCGCCGGCCGACCAATACCCCGGTTCGCCGTGCTGAGAGCGACAACGGCAACGAGAACGACAACGAGGCTGACCGCGATCCGACGCCGACGCGGACGGCCACCCCTGTCAAGACGGCGACGCCCACGCGGACGCCGCGCCCCGACCCGACCGATACGCCGGCTCCCACGCCGACCCCAACCCTGCCGCCGGCCGAGATCAGCCTGCCGGCGAGCGCGACCTGTGGCCAGTCGATGGCCATCCGTGGCAAGGCGCTCGGCAGCAGCCAGAAGTCGGTGTCGGGCTCGGTGAGGATCGACGGGCGGCAGGCGAGCGTCACGTCCTGGTCGATGGAGCAGATCGACGCGCAGGTGCCGCTCACCGTACGAGCGGGGAACGACCGCGAAGTTGAGGTAGATGTCGCCGGCAAGACGGTCACCGGCCGGCTGCGCCTGAGCTGTTAGGCTGCGAAGCGTGCCTGAGGCGGTCGGCTAGTCGAAGCGGTACCCCATCGCCGGGCGAACGGCCGTCCGGTCCAGGTCTGCGAGCGTCGGGCGCCCGATCAGGGCCAGCGCACGGTCCGTCTCGGTCTGGAGGATCTCCACGGCGCGCTCAACGCCGGCCTGCCCGCCGCTCGCGAGGCCGTACAGCATCGGACGCCCGACCATGCAGGCGCGTGCTCCCAGCGCCAGCGCCTTGACCACGTCGGTGCCGCGCCGCACGCCGCCGTCGAGGATCACCTCGGCGCGGTTCCCCACAGCGTCGGCGATCTCCGGCAATACCTCAATGGCCGAGGGCAGCGAGTCGAGCTGACGGCCACCGTGATTCGAGACGATGATGCCCTCGACACCCTCCGAGACGGCCCGGCGGGCGTCCTCGGCCGTCATGATGCCCTTGATGGCCATCGGTCCCGGCCAGAGGCTGCGGAACCACGCCAGATCGTCCCAGGTGATCGAGGGATCGTGCTGTCTGCTCACGAACGACCACAGGGCAACAGGGTCGCTGCCGAGGCCGGCATTCGCCCCCACGAAATTCTTGAAGGTGATGTTCGGGCCGAGCAGGACGCCGCGCAGCCAGTTGACCCGCTGCACCACGTCCACGACGTTGCGGACCGTGATCTTCGGCGGGATGGTCGCTCCGTTGCGGAGGTCGCGCTCGCGCTGTCCGAGGATCGGCACGTCCACGGTCAGGCACAGCGCGCGGTAGCCGGCCGCCTTCGCCCGCTCCACCAGCCGCTTGACGAGGTCACGGTCCCGCAGCACGTAGAGCTGAAACCAGAGCGGCCCGGAGGTGGATTCGGCGACCTCCTCGATAGACGAGGCAGCGTGGGTGCTGAGCGTGTAGACGATCCCACGCCGGGTGGCGGCGCGCGCGGCCTCGATCTCGCCGCGCGGCCAGAGCATACCGGCGAGACCGGTCGGCGCGAGGATCAGCGGCGAGCTGACCGGCTGGCCGAGGATGGTGGTGGACTGGTCGCGGTGGGTGACATCGACCAGGACACGTGGCCGGAAGACGATCTTCGAAAAGTCGCGCCGGTTCGCACGGAGGGTCTGCTCGTCCTCAGCCCCGCCGTCCGCGAAGTCGAAGACGGCGCGCGGCAGGCGGCGCATCGCGAGCCTGCGAAGATCGTCGATGTTGATGGCCATGCCTGCTCCCGTATCCGCCCCCGGTGTCGGCCCTGCATCATTGTGGCGGGTGTGTCAGCCAGCGGACCAGCCCGTCCAGGAGGTGCGCACCCAGCCTCCCGCCGCGCCGCTGCCCGAGCGGCAGCTGCCACATGGTGACGCGGCCGGCCCCGTATCGGACGGTCTGCACGGTTGCGCGCCAGAGGAAGTCGCGGCCGCCGTCAGGGACGCTGAAGCAGCCGGCCGCGATGTCGGCGTCGGGCAGCTCCGCCAGCGCCCAGGCCGGCAGCGTCTCGGCCCAGGCGCCGTCGGCCAGTCCCGGGCCGCCCAGCCCCTCGAACGCGGGGTGGCGTCGTCGGTAGTGGTAGACGCCCATGAAGTTGCCCCGTGCGCCGTGGACCCGCAGCGGCAGCCCGAGGATCTCGCCCAGGCGCTCGGCGCTGGACGGCTTCAGGCCCGCCAGCACGAGATGTGCGCCCGCGCGGGCCGCGTCGGTCGCCGTGCGCAGCGCCGACTCGGCGATGGGTATCGCCGTTTCGGCCAGGATCGGGCCGCGCCAGCCGGCCGGCACGGATGTTTGCGCGTCCGGTAGCAGGCGTCGAACTGTCCGCCCCAGCACGATCAGCCCCGCGCCGGCGGCCGGCTGGCGATCTGGCAACCGCCAGCCGTCGGCTCGTGCCTCGCCCGTCCAGCCGTCGGCTCGCAGTCGGGCTACGATTCGCCATCGGCCGGCGCGCTCCGGCAGCGGCAGCGTCAGCGTTGCGAGCGGCCGGCCCGGTCGCGGCCTCGCCACCACCGGCATCGACCGCGCCGCGAGATCGACGCCCTCGCTGTCATCCGCCACCACCGACACCGACAGCACCGCTGCTCCCCTCAACGCCGGCAGGCCCCGCTCCTCGATCAGCCAGGCACGGACCGTGACGGCGCCGTCACTGCACGGGTCGTCGGTCTCCAGGTGGAGCAGGCGCGGCCGCATCGCGTGGCGGAGGGCGGCAAGCGCCGGGCGCGGCGTTCGCCACAGGCTGGTGAGGCCGGCCATCTGCTCCCAGCCGGCATCCGCCAGCTGGGTGATGACGATCCCCGCGACGTTCGGGTTGCGGCGCAGGGCGGCCGTCTGCGCCAGCACGCCCTCGGCCTGCAACGCCTGGGTGCGCCGCGTCAGGGCAGGGACGTCCCCGATCTCGTCCGTCAACCCGCGCTCGGCGAGGCCGCGCGCCAGGTTGTCGCGCAGCACGCGGAGGAGCTGCGCATCCGCAAGATGCTCCTCATCTCCGAACTGCGCCAGCGCAGCGTCGAAGTCGGGCAGCGCGCCGCAGCCGTACTCCGAGACGACGACCGGGTCCGAGGTCAGACGAGACTCGACCTGTTCAGCAGCGGTTCGGCCGGGCGTGACGTTCAGGATCGGCCCGTCTCCGACTGAGGTCAGCACGTTGCGCGCTTCCCGCCGCGGCGGGTTTGCCAGGTAGATGTGGATGTCGTTGAGGGGGCGCGGCGACTCCCAGCCCGGCGACCAGCACCGGCTTTGACCGTCCCAGGCCCACATATCGACCTCGCCGACGGCTGCGCCGCCGCTGTCCTCGATCGTTGGACGGGTCGGGTCGAGCGCGGCCAGCTCGGCCATCAGCGCGCCGCCGACCTCATGCGTGGCGCGGGCGTTCTCGTTGAAAATCCCCCAGAGCGCGACTGACGGGTGGTTGCCGCAGGCGCGGACCATCGCAGCAAGCTCGCGGCGGCCATGCTCCAGCAGTCGCTCGGATGGCTCGATCCAGGCCAACGGCGGCTCGACGTAGAGCAGCACACCCTCACGGTCGGCGGCATCCAGCATCGACCGCAGCGGTGGACGAAGGTGCACCCGCAGCAGGTTCAGGCCGGCGCGCCGTGCTGCCTGAACATCGGTGCGCGGCCAGTCCGGCACTGGTGACCCGAGCAGGGTACGCGGATAGGTGGGCTGGAGCAGCGCGCCCTTGAGGAACAGCGGCGCGCTGTTCAGGTGGAAGACCCCGTCTCGCCACCCGACCGTGCGGAACCCCAACTGCCCGCTGGCGCCGTCGACCTGTCCAGCATCGCCGTCGCCGGACTCGACCGTCAGTTGCCAGCGGTACAGGTTGGGCGCGGACGGCGACCAGGCCTGTCGATCGGGGATGCCCAGCAGCAGGGAGGCCGACGCGCGGCCCGGCGCGATACGCAACTCGGTAATCTGCGCGGCGCAGCGGCGACCTGACGGGTCAGCTACGTCGGCCCGCAGCACGACGCTGGTGGCGTTTCGCAGGTCACTGACGAGCGCGGCCTGGAACCTGACCAGCCCCGTGACGAGGTCGGCGCGCACCTGCACGTCCTCAAAGGCGATGGCCGCCGACCGCTCCAGCCAGACGCCGCCCCAGGGGCCGCCAGCACCGCCGTACCAGGACTCCTTTCCCGTCGGGCATTCGCGGAGGAGGAGGCCATCGATCTCACGCTCCGGTCGTGGGTCGACGATCCTGAGTACGAGCCGATTGCTGCCGACGCTGAGGGCCGCTCCGGCCGGCACGCTGAAGGCGTCGTAGCCGCCCTCGTGGCGCCCAACGTGGACGCCGTTCAGCCAGACGTCGGTCAAGTAGTTGGCGGCCCCCACGACGAGCCGGGTCTGGCCGCCAGGCGGCAACCTCGGCTCGAACTGGCAGGCGTACCAGCCGACGCCGCTGTAGCCCGGGTACGCGGTGTTCCAGACGCCCGGAACCTCGGCTGGCACGGCGTCAGGTGGCAGTTCGCGCTCGTGCCAGCCCAGGTCGCAGCCTTGATTGTCAGGATCGAGCTTGAGACGCCACGCGGTCGGTGCAGGGTGGGGGTCGCGGCTCGGTCCGTCACTCGCCAGCGGCTGCCGTGACCGCCAACGCCCGACTCCGAGATGGGCCTGGGCCGGTCCGGCCAGCCGTCTGCCCGCTGGATCCATCATGGACGCGGCGAGGCCGGGATCGGCTGCTCGTCGATGCGGGGAGCCGGGTCGTTGGCGGTCGCGCCCCCGGTGTACTCGCGCAGGAAGCGGTGCACGCCGACCGACCCGATGATCTCGGGTGGTTCGTCGGTCCAGCCAGCCGGGTAGACGATGAACGGCTGCGTTTGCATCCCACCGACGCCGCCGTGTGCGCCCACCAGGTCGTCAAACCCGATGACCCAGCCGGTCGACGGATCGAACGTCCCGTTGACGATGATGTCGCCGGATTGCTCGAACTGGGCGAGATCGTCCAGGAAGCGAGCGGTGTACGGCTCGAACTCAGCCAGCGGATCGCGCCCTTCGACCACGCCATCCTCGACGTGCTCGGCGCGCAGCTCGCGGATGCCGTCCTCCGAGAGCACCAGCGTCCCGCGCGACTCGGACCGCACGATCACCAGTCCGACGCCCTCGTGCGCCACCAGCGTCTCGATGAGGCCCGGGTAGCCGGCGGCGATCTCCTCGAGCGTCAGCTTGTCCGGAACCTTCGCGAAGTAGATGTGCGCGAGGCTGCCGGAGCTGGTCACCACGATCTCGACGTCGTCCGATGCAGCCTTATTCATCCCCTCGCGGACCGGGTCGATCAGGCCAGAGCCGCGCTTCGTGCGGAGCAGGCGGCGCGCCCCCCGCCCCCGCAGGCCTTTCGCGCCGGACATCTCGCTGAGGAACGCGCTCAGGTAGCCGGGCGTCTCACCCTTGCCGCCGGAGACGCGGACTGTCGGGCCGGCGTCGATCGCCCGCCGCACGACCTCGTCGAGCGTCTCGCCGTATTTGGCCTGGAAGATCGGGGCCGTCGTCTGGCCGTGATCCGAGAGCACGACGATCTGGTACGCACGCGGCGCCTCGCGGGCGGCCAGCGCGATCTGCCGCAACTGCCGATCCATAGCGTAGAGGGTCGCCACGGCGTCCGGCGTCTCCGGACCCGCGAAATGCCCGACCTCGTCATACGAGAGGTAGTCGCAGTAGATCACCCGGTGCCCTCGGAACATCGACGCGACAACGGTCCAGGTCGTGGCATCGCGCAGGATGACGTTCGCGAGGCCGCGCTGGAGCGTGAACAGGCCGAAGCGGCGGATGCGCGGCTGTCGGTTCTCGGCCCACTGGCGCAGGCACTGCCAGCATTCCAGCGCCGCCTCGAAGATCAGGCCGATCAGCCCACGGTAGAGGTTGTACGGGCTGACGAGGTAGCCGTAGAAGTCGTGGGGGTCGGCGTGGATGCTGCCCTCGTCGTCCAACAGCGTGCCGACCGTCATGACCGAATGTTCGGCATCACCGCTGAAGAGGTTGGTCACGCTGACGCCGTCACGGTGCAGCAGCCCGTGGCCGTCCGAGATGCGCTGCTGGACCGCGTGCAGGTCGTGCGGGTTGGCCGACGACATCAGCCGCTTGCCCCGCTTCTCGTACCAGTAGAAGGCCGGGACGCCGCCGTTGGAGCCGTGCAGGATGCCCGCCTGGGCGCTGGTCGTCATCGACGGAATCTCGCTCTTCCAGCCGATCAGCCGGTGCGAACCGGCCGCCAGCCACGAGGCGAGCGTCGGCATGCGGCCCTCGGCCAGGGCCCGTCGCAAGATCGGTTCGGCCAGCCCGTCGATCTGGACGATGACTGCCCCGGTTTCCTCAAGGTCGTCGGCGGCGGGCACGGTCCGCTGCGCGATCCGCCTGACGACGTTCCGGTAGAAGGCGTCGTCGTCGTCCACGCTCAGGAGGCCCGTCAGGACGGTGTTGACACCGGCCATCCCGAACGCCACGGCAAATGCTGACAGCAGCCCGTCCACCCAGAACCCGGGCACCAGCCACGACGTGACCTGCACGAGCATACCGTTGAGCGCCAGCGCCACGATCAGGAACGGGATCAGCCCCAGGTTGGCGGCCAGCAGCAGGATGCCCGGCCGGACCATCGCGTTGAGCAGGCCCATCACCAGGACGGCTAGCAGCGCGAACTCCCAGGCCGTGACATGGACCGTCGGCAACAGCCGCAGCATCAGGTAGAGGAAGGCCACCTCGGCGGCCCAGGTGACGGCCGCGCGCGCGAACAGCCGGAATGGCGAGATCACGATGCGCCGTCGCCGGGAGCGGTCGGGTGGTGCAGCGGCGCGCCCAACCGCTCGCGCTCCTGAGCCGCCCAGCGTGTGATGAGCGGATCCAGGTCGAGCGCCTCGCCAGGTTCGAGGATGGTCACGTCCACGTCGGGCATCAGTGCGCGGGCGTGCCTCTGAAAGTCGAGCGGCGGCCGGATCAGGTACGACCACTGGTGCCAGTGCAGGCCGAACGGCGCAAACGTGCCCCAGTGCATCGGGATGGCGACGCGCGGCCGGATCAACTGGAGCGCCTCGGCAGCGCCGCGCGCGTCCATGTGCCCTGGTCCGAGCGTCGGCCCCCAGCCGGCAACCGGGAGGAGCGCCACGTCGATGGGGCCGAGTGCATCCATGTCCGCGAAGATGTCCGTGTCGCCGGCGAAGTAGACGCTGGTCTGGCTCGCGCTCCCGTCGATGACGAAGCCGATGCAGTCACCCCAGGGGCCGAACGGCGGCCGGAACCCCGTGTGGCGGGCCGGCACAGCCCGCACCCGGACCTTGCCGACGGTGACGGCGTCACCCGGCCGCAGCTCGGTGACGTCGCGGAAGCCCCGCCGTTCCAGAAACGGCCCGGCCCGGCGCGGCACCAGCAGCGGCACGTCGTAGCCGAGCCCGCGAAGCGACGGCAGATCGAGGTGATCCTGGTGCATGTGGGAGATCACCACGGCGTCGACCGGGTGAGTCAGCGCCGCGCGAGGAATCGGGTGTCGCCAGTAGAGCATCGCCACCCGTTGCCGCAGCAGCGGATCGGTGACGATGCGCGTGTCGTCCAGGTCGATCAACAACGAGGCGTGCCCCAGAAAGCGGACGCGCCGTTGGAGTGGCTCCGTCGTGTGATGGTGTTCTGCTGTAGCTCCCGTCAACATCCCTGCTGCCGCTCCTGACGGGACGCATCGTGCCCGTCGCCCGCCGCTGAGCCCCCTTGCAGAATCGACGCCACGACGTGCCGCCGGATCGGGAGGATCGTGTCAGGATTGTCCGGTACGGCTGGCGGCGTGCGGCCAGGATTTGACCTCCGGATCGGCGCCGGGGGGCGATCCGCCGGGCAGAAGCCGGAACGGCGCTCGGCGCCTACAGGAAGCCGCCGGGGACGCGCCGTCGGACCACGGCTTCGTGGACCCAGCGGGTGAGCGTCACGATGTCGAAGAAGGGCAGGCCCGTCGCCTCCTGCACGGCCGGCCCGAACGACGAGAAGTTGGTGCCCTCACAGACGAACGCGCCGACGTTCGGATGGCGCGCCAGGAGATCGGTCGCCATCTTGACGACCCCGGCCTCGGCCGCCTCGATGTCGAGCGTCAGACCGTTCTTGACGAACGTCTCGTAGAAGGCGGGCGTGTCCTGGGAGCCCTGCACGACGACCGGCACGCTCTCGTCGATGCCGACGGCGCGGAGGTAGCGCGGCTCCAACGTCTCGCCGTGGGCGGTCAGGATGCCGATGCACTGGTCGGGCCTGAGCATGCGCGAGACCAGGGGCGCCTGGAGCAGACTCGACGTAAAGACCGGGATATCCACCGCGCCCGCCATCTCTCGCTGGTAGAGCGCCAGGAACCCGCAACTGGTGGTGATGGCGCGCACGCCCTCCCCGGCAAGCTGCTGGGCGGCCTCCACGAACGGCGTGAGCAGGGACGGATCGCGCTCCAGCACGACGCGGCTCGGGCTGGCGCCGTGTACCACCTGGTAGCGCACGGGAAAGCTGAACGTCGTGGCGTTGCCGACATCCCCGGGGATGCGCGGAAATCGGCTGTCCAGCATCAGGATACCGATCGATTCGCCGTAGAACGGCCGGCCGCCAGTCACCAGCGTCATGGCGTCCAGGATAACAGTTCGACCCCGGACGGGTTGGCGCTGCCAGTGGCGGACTCTTCGGTGATCGAGATGCGGCGGACTCGGTCCATCGGCAGCGGCACCGCGATCCGCCCTGATGCGACGCCGCGCTGGTTCGCCGTGAACGTCCCGCCCGTGCGGAACGGCTGGCCGGGCTCGCCGAACCAGACCTGAAAGGCTCGCCCGGGCCGGGTCGGCGGCAGCGCCTCGGCGGCAAGCTCGGCGCGGAGGCCGCCGTCGATCAAGAACAGCCGTGCCCGCGCAACGGGCAGGCCGGTCCCGGTAAGCGTCACGAGTTGCCCCCCGGGCAGCCGTGCCAGCACCTCGAAGGTCGGCGAGGCGTGCGGGCCGGTCGCGCTCCAGGCCCCGACGAACAGGCCAGCCGCGAGCACAAACAGGAGGGCCGCACCCCACATCAGCGAGACGAGCCGGATCTTGCGTGGCGCGGTCCGGTGTGGGATGCGCGACGACGGGATCGGCTCGATGGCGTCGCCACGTGGCGTCGGTGGGGCTGTCGGCGGATGCACCTCGATGCGGATCGGCGCGGCCGGACCGGGAAATGGGTCGGGGAACGCGTCGATGGGTGGGGACGTCGGGCGGATCGGCCGGGTGGACGCTGCTCCGGGCGGCAGGGCCGGTGCCGCGGGCGGCAGGGCCGGTCCTGCTGACTCCTCGCCGCGTGCCCGCGCCAGCAGCCGGTCTCGGAGGGGGCGCGGATCGACCACCGACAGCCGTGATGAACGCAGCCGGCCGGCGGGGTCGTCGGCGTGGGACGCAGCTTCCTGGCTCTCGGCCAGCAGGGGGGTGGCGCGCTGCCGCGTCTGGTTTATCAGCCAGACGCGGACGGGTGTGCGGGTGCGCCCGTCCAGAGCCTCGCCGTGCCAGCACCGCATGAACACGTCGAGCACGATGCTCTCCGCCTGGGCATGATCGCCGACGATGCTGGCCGCCAGCGAGAGCACGCGGCCACCGTGCCGGTCGAACAGCGCGGCCAGGGCCAGCTCGGAGTGGTGGCGTGCTCCGTCCAGCAGAACATCATCCTCGATCAGCGACGACGTGTCGGCGGCTCCGGACGCGTCAGCCGTGTCAGATGCCTGAGGCGGGTCGGATCGGTCGGGGGGCGGCTCGGCCATGCTGAGAGCAGACGGTACCACAGGGAGACGTTTCGGATTGCGCTCACTATGCGGCACCGCGTGGGTCAGAAGCGTGTCGACATTCAGGAATCTGTCAGGTTCGGGTCGCGTGCGCTTCAGGTGGTGCGTCGATACTGAGACAGGAACGGAAACACGCTACACACACACGCTCGACGCCGCAACGATGCGCTCGCTGCCGGGCGAGAATGGGGCAACTCGCGATGCGCACTCGACGCCTTTCTCCTGGGATGCTGGCCCGCCTCGGGCTGGACATCGGGCTGACCGGCCTGATGCTGGCCCTGTTCTCCTTCGGCCTGACGGGCCTCGCGCTGCACGAGTGGCTGGGGCTGGCGCTCTGTATCGTCCTGCCGGTCCACATGCTGGTGAGCTGGTCGTGGCTTGCCGCGACGACCGGCCGCCTGTTCGGGACGCTCCCCTGGAAGACCCGCCTGACCTACCTGCTCAACATGGCGTTCTTCGCGGCGCTGGTCGTCGTGACGGTGACCGGCCTGGTCATCTCCGAAGCGATCGCACCGAACTGGCTGCCGATGACTGGCTCGCGCGGCTTCTGGCGCGTCCTGCACACGACGTCCTCGAACGCCTGTCTGGTGCTGATGGGTCTGCACATCGCCGTCTACTGGCGGACGCTGGTCAACGTCGTGCAGCGGGGCTTCGGGTGGATCGCGACGCGTGGAACGAGCGCTGAGAGCCGGTCGAGCCGCCTCGGCCAGCGCGCACGCGCCGCCTGAACCGATGTCCGTGAGGAGCAAGATCATGAACGCACTCGGTCGCTACAGTTGGCGACTCTCGATCATCGTCGTCCTGGCGTTCGCCGTGACCGGCGTGCTGTACGGCGTCTCGCTGACCCCGTACGGCTCGTCCTTCGCGAGCCGCCGTCCGGGCCCGCCGCAGGCTGTCCAGGCGCAGCCGACAGCGTCCACCGCCGGTGTCACAGCGGCCACCGCCGGTGTCACAGCGGTGGACGCGAGCGCCGTACCGTCTGATACAGGGCAAGCCGCCGTGGCCGCCGCACCGGCCCAGGGCACCGGACAGGCTGCCGCGGCGGATGCCTCGACGGGGACGACCCAGCTCCAGGCTCCACAGCGAGCGGCCGGTGGCGGCGGGCGCGGCCCGAACCTCACGCGCGGGCTGCCGGAGTTTGGCCTGCACGCCGGGGTCATCGCGGCGATCGTCCTGATCGTGAACTCGATCGGCTTTGGGATCAACCGCTGGCAGCGACGACGCGGGATGTCGCGAGCGCCGGTGTTCAACCACGCGATGGCGCGCCGCTAGAGGCTCGTCTGGCGTCAATCGCAGGGTCGCTCAGTGCCGGTCGTCATCCCGACCCCATTCGGCACGCTCAGGGCAAGCTACGCGAGGCACGAGCACACCCCGCTCGTCATCCCGACCGCGGCGAGGCACGAGCACACCCCTCTTGTCATCCCGACCGCGGCGAGGCACGAGCGGAGTGGAGGGATCCTCCCAGGGTGACGGACGACTGACGAGGAAGATCCCTCGACTGCGTTCGCACGCTCACGCCGCTCGGGATGACGGTGAAGGGAGCAGCCTCACCTCGCTCGGGATGACGGGGGAGGGGCGTCAGGCTTGCCCTGAGCATGCCGAACGCGTCGCTTCCCACGGGATGACGGGTGAAGCGTCGGCAGAGGTCCAACCCGGTCGTTCACGACTGACAGACCACGAGGCTGCTCGTCAGATGGAGGTGTGACCCTGCACCCGCCGCCGTCCCCTCCCATCACGATCCAGCATGCCGCGATCGAACCACCCCTGTCGTCCTGAACGCAGTGAAGGACCTCACCCGCTGACCGTCAACGTTGGCGTCACCCGCCGAGCGTCAACGCTCCCGTCACCCGCTGACCGTCAAGGGTCGCGCCAGCGGGTGAGGTCCTTCGCAGGCTCAGGACGACAGGTGCGTCTTGCACGCTTTGCACGAGGCACTCGTATCTGTCTGCTTGAATCTGTCCGCCGAGAATCGTTCAGGGGCAGGCCGGCAGCGCACGGGCCTTCTGCTAGCTGCGCGACAGCCGCTCGAACGCCTGCTCGCCGTCAGCGTACAGCTGCAGCAATCGGTCGCGTTGGGCGGCGTTGTCGAACTTCCCCCTGGCGCCGATCCAGCCCCGCACACCCTCAATGTGCGCCAGGAACGAGGTGGCCGCCAGGCGGACGGTAGCAGCCCCGGGCCGGGCCCGCAGGTACACCGGGCTGGTGTGCGCCCACAGCGGGTGGGCGAAGCTGGTTCGGCGGCTGCCCCAGCAGCGTGCGGCCAGCCAGCCAGCATCGGCGATATCCAGCGCCACCTCGAATGAGCCGCCCAGCGCCCCGCTCGTGTTCTCGTGGCCGTAGGCGACCGCTCCGTCTCGGATGATCTCGACGCGATCCACCGGCTGCGCGCCTTCCCAGGTGACGCTAACCGTTGCCGTCTTCGTCATCTCCGAGATCGCGAGCACGTCGTTGCTGGGCGCGTGCCCGTGTACGCTCAGCGAGAGGATCGGACCATCCGTGATGAAGGTCCGCCCTGACTTCAGCGCGCCGAGCCAGCTCTCGTAGCCAAAGTCGCCGGCCACGTGGGTGTACACCCGGTTGGTCGAGCAGAGATACCAGTCCGACCCGGTCGAGCAGGGGATCTGGATGCCGCAGTTCAGCATCCGATACCAGACGTCGTAGTCGGGGTCGCGCCACCACGGATCGAACAGGTTCAGCCCGTCCAGCCTCCCCAACACCCCGGCGACAGGTGCTTCCATGCCGTCGGCGTTGTGGCACCAGAGCACCACGCCGCCCTGCTCGCGGGCGCGGTCGCAAGCGTCCACCAGCGGCGGGTAGTCGGGGCTGGAGTCGTCCACCAGCACGCCCCGGCTCATCGGCTCGACCAGCTGCTTGATGTTGACCAGCATGATGTGGCCGTAGCCAATCGTCCACGGCTCCTGGTTGTGGCGGCTCTCCTCGCCCACGTCGATGAGGTGCTCGGGCGTGGACAACTCGTGCCGGCCAATCGGGAACGCGTTGGACGCGTACGCCAGATCCCACCGTTGCAGCACGCTGACGATGAAGACCGGCAGATCGTCCACCCGCGGATCGAGGCGCAGCCGCTCCAGGGGGCGCGTCTCCTTCTCGTCGTAGTGGATGTGGGTGTTGCCGGCGTACCAGCCCTGGCTGGACAGGCTCGTCCAGCGGGCGATGGTCAGATCGATCTCGACCTTGCCGTGGCGTGGGGCCTGTACCACCGTGTGCAGCGGACGGTACTCGGTGCCGCGCTCCACCACGATATCGACCTGCCCGGAGGGTAGGCTCACCACGAACTCGTTCTCGGCGTAGAAGAACGGGTCGCCGGTGCCGTACTTGAGGATGCTGTCGACGGGGTTGCAGAGCGCTCCCGCCGAATCGACCACCCGGACGCGCGCCGCGAGCGGCCGGCCGGTGTCCCTATCCCAGACGCGCCCGACAAGCTCTGGCACGTTTCCTCCAGGTGATGGGTCGAGGATCGTGGATCGTGGGTCGAGGATCGTAGGACGTGGGGACCGGGTCCGCCCCCACGACCCACGACCCTCGATCTACGACCCTCCTATGGCCCTCCGGTCAGCTCCAGTGGGCGCCGCGCGTGTTCACGTACAGCGAGTAGATCGACTGGCTGGCGGCCATGAACAGCCGGTTGCGCTTCGCCCCGCCGAAGCAGAGGTTGGCGCAGCGCTCCGGCAGCAGGATCTGCCCGATCCGCTCGCCCTCCGGCGTGAAGACCTGGACGCCGTCGATGCCCGGCCCGCCGGCCGCCGCCGACCAGACGTTGCCGTGGATGTCCACGCGGATGCCGTCCGACATCGCGTTCTTCTTCTCGCCGTCCACCGTGATCGAGAGGTCGGTGAACTGGCGGCCGTTCGCCAGCTTCGTGCCATCCACCACGTCGTAGACGCGGATGTCCTTTGGCTCGCCAGTGTCCACGACGTAGAGCCGCGAGAAGTCGGGCGAGAAGCAGAGACCGTTCGGGCGGTCCATCTCACTGACCGGCAGGACGCGGGTCACCGCGCCGCTGGTTGCGTCCACACGGTAGACGAAGCAGTCGTGGTAGACCTTGCCGCCCGGGGTGCCCTCGTACCCGCCGACCGCGATGGTGCCGTACGGCGGGTCCGTGAACCAGACCGAGCCGTCGGCATGCACGGCTACGTCGTTCGGAGAGTTCAGGGGCTTACCCTCGTAGGCGTCGGCCAGGACCGTCTGCGAGCCGTCCAGCTCGTAGCGGACCACCCGCCGGTTCAGGTGCTCGCAGGAGATCTGCCGTCCCTGCGCGTCGAAGGTGTTGCCGTTGCTGTTGCCAGAGGGGCTGCGGAACACCGAGACGTGGCCGTCCTCGTCCAGCCAGCGAAGCTGCCGGTTGTTCGGGATGTCGCTCCAGACGAGGTAGCGGCCGTTGGCGCTCCAGGCTGGCCCCTCGGCCCACAGCGAGCCGGTCCAGAGGCGCTGGATCGGCGTGTTGCCCTGCTGGAGCGCCGCAAAGCGCTTGTCGAGCACGACAACGTCAGGATCGGGGTAGCGCAGGGGCATGGCGTTCAGACCGTAGTCGCGGCCAGTTCCGGTCATGGTCACTCCGAGCGAGCCAGCCGTCGCATCGCCGACGATGGCGCTCAGCAGACGGCAGCCGAGATGGTGGCGTCGCGCGCGGGAGCGGAGGCGACGCGAGGCAGGGTACCCCGGATCGCGCCTCGATCCCCACCCGCGCTGGACCAACTGCAGGGCGATTGCATGATCTCTGGTGTTCCCGAAGACGGTGCATCGGGCGGTCAGGGACTGAAGTCCCCGCCGGGGTCGCAGGACGTGCTTGTCATGCAATTGCCCTGTGACCGTCGCGCCCAGCGTGCCTGGTCAGTGCGCCATCGATACGGTAGGGGAGCGGCATCGTTGCGGCGTTGAACCGGGGCTGTCGGCTCGTGCCCGACAAAGAAGGGGACGAGCGTGCATGCTCCTCCCCACTTCAAATGTATACCCCGACGTGGGACTTGCCGCAAGAGCGCCCTCCCCTGGCAGAATGGCCGTCCTCGGCATGGACTCCCGACGCTGGAGTCGCGACATGCCTGTCTCGCTGCGCCAGTGCCGCGCTGCAGCACGCTCAACAACACCGGACGGGGAGGAGCGGATGCGCTGCTACGTGCTGGATCTTCAGGAGATCGACCGAACACAGCTTGCCGTCGTGGGCGGAAAGGGCGCGCACCTGGGCGAGCTTGCGCGCATCGATGGCGTCCGCGTGCCGCCCGCCTTCTGCGTGACGACGGCCGCCTTTGTGCGGATCATGGCCGAAGCGCCGTCGCTTGACCAGCAGATCGCCCGCCTCGCCGACCTCTGGCCGGATGACCGCGAGGCGATCCGGGTGCTGAGCGGGGAAGTTCGCCAGGCCATCGAAAGCGTCGCCATGCCAGATGATGTGGCGGCGGAGATCGCGGACCGCCTCGCGCGCGTTGGGGGGCAGGAGGCCTACGCGGTCCGTTCCAGCGCGACGGCGGAGGACTTGCCGACGGCCTCCTTCGCGGGCCAGCAGGACACTTACCTCAACGTCGTCGGGCCGCGAGCGATCCTTCAGCATGTCAGCCGCTGCTGGGCCTCGCTGTTCACCGAGCGCGCGGTGACCTACCGGCTGCGGAACGGCATCGACCATCGGACGGCGCGGATGGCCGTCGTGGTGCAGCGGATGGTCTTTCCGCAGGCGGCGGGCATCCTGTTCACCGCCGATCCGATCACCGGCAATCGGAAGGTCGCCTCCATCGAGGCCAGCTTCGGCCTGGGCGAGGCCCTGGTGTCCGGACTGGTGAACGCGGACGTCTACAAGGTGCGTGACGGCGAGATCGTCGCCAGGACGGTGGCCGCCAAGCGCCTGGAGATCGGCGCTGCACCGGGTGGCGGCACCATCCGGCAGGAGGTTGCGCCAGCGCGCCAGCAGCAGCCGGCCCTGACCGACGAGCAGATCGTCCAGCTCGCGCAGCTTGGCCGGCGGATCGAGGCCCAGTTCGGGCGCCCGCAGGACATTGAGTGGTGTCTGGACGACGGCAGCTTCCAGATCGTCCAGAGCCGGCCGGTCACTACGCTGTTCCCGATCCCCGAAGCGGAGGACGGCGAGTACCACGTTTACATCTCGGTCGGCCACCAGCAGATGATGACCGACCCGATCCTCCAGCTGGGGCTGTCGATGTGGCAGTTGACGGCCTTGCGACCGATGCTGACGGCCGGCGGGCGGCTGTTCGTGGACGTGACCGCTGAGCTGTCCTCGCCGGCAGGGCAATCCGGGCTGCTGGAGCTTGTTGGGCGGTCAGATCCGCTGCTTGGGGACGCCCTGCGAACGGTGATTGCTCGGGACGACAGGCTCCGAGCGCTTCCTGACGACGGAGCCGGCGTGGCCCCGGCGGCCGGACCGGCGGCAGGCGGCACGCCAGCGCCCATCGCGAACGACCCGGCCATCGTCGCCGGTCTGGTCGGGCGCATGCACGATTCGCTGGCCGCGCTGAAGGACGCGATTCGTTCGAAATCGGGACCGGCGCTGTTCGACTTCATCCTGGCCGATCTCCAGGAGCTGAAGCGACTCCTGTTCGACCCACAGAGCCATCAGGCGATCGTGGCCAGTGTCGAGGCGACCTGGTGGCTCAACGACCACCTGCGCGTGTGGCTCGGCGAGAAGGACGCTGCCCACACGCTTTCTCAGTCCGTGCCCGACAACGTCACGTCCGAGATGGGGCTGGCGCTGCTCGACGTTGCGGATGTGGTTCGCACGTCGCCTGCCGTGGTGGCGTTCCTGGAGCAGATCCAGGACGACGGTTTTCTGGACGACCTGTCCAGGCTGCCCAGCGGTCAGGCGGCGGCGATCCGGGGCTTCCTCGACCGGTACGGCATGCGCTGTGTCGGCGAGATCGACATCACGAGGCCGCGTTGGAGCGAGCGCCCGTCCGCGCTCATCCCGATGATCCTCAGCAACGTCAGGAATTTCGGGCCGGGCGAGGGCATGCGGCGCTTCGAGCGGGGACGGCAGGAAGCTGCTGAGAAGGCGCACGAACTGGTGGAGCGCGTCCGCGCCCTGCCAGATGGCGCGGAAAGGGCCGCCGAGACCCAACGGATGATCGACCGGCTCCGGACGTTCGCTGGCTACCGCGAGTTTCCGAAGTACGGCATGGTCTGCCGCTACGCCGTGTACAAGCAGGCGTTGATGGCGGAAGCCGACCGGCTGGTGGCCGTCGGCGTGTTGCGGACGCGAGAAGACGCCTTCTTTCTCACTGTTCAGGAGTTGCATGATGGCGCGCGCACGCAGCAGGTCGACCCGGGGCTGATCCGCCAGCGCAAGGATGAGTTTCGCACCTATCAGTCGCTCACGCCGCCGCGCGTCCTGACGTCTGACGGCGAAGCCCTGACCGGGGCGTACCACCGCGACGACCTGCCGGCCGGTGCGCTGGCTGGTCTGCCGGTGTCGGCGGGGATGGTCGAGGGGCGGGCGCGCGTGATCCTGGATATGGCAGGCGCCGACCTGGAACCGGGCGACATTCTGGTCACCGCCTTCACCGATCCGAGCTGGACGCCGCTCTTCGTTGCCATCGGTGGCCTGGTAACCGAGGTGGGTGGCCTGATGACCCACGGGGCGGTGATCGCGCGGGAGTACGGGTTGCCGGCGGTGGTCGGCGTCGAGCAGGCGACCAGCCTGATCCGGGATGGACAGCGGATCCGGGTGCATGGCACGGAGGGGTACGTCGAGATCCTGTCCTGACGGCAGGCGCAAACAGGGAGTGGGCGGCGCGTGCCCGGCTGGATGCGGGGGCGCGCCGGCGCTCGGGAGAGCAGCGGGCGCTCAGGCGAGCAGCGGCCCCACTGCCGCGTATGACTCGCGGATCGCCTGCTCGACGGTCTGCCCCGGCTGCAACGGCTGGTGGACCGTGAACCAGCCGTCGTACCCCACCTCACGCAGGGCTGAGACGATCTCCGCGACGTCGATGGCCGAGCGGTCTCCGACCGGCGTGTACTCGGCGCGGACCTCAGGGCCGCCGTCGCGGTGCCGCCAGCGGACCGGCCCGTCTGGCGCGAGGCGCATGTTCTGAAAGTAGGCGTTGAACAGGTACGGCGCCAGCCGCTCGACGGCCCGCCGACCGTACTCGCTGCCGCAGATCAGCAGGTTGGCCGGCTCGAACGTGATGCCGAAGTTCGGGCGGTCCACCCGCTGGAGGATGTCCAGGCACTCGTCCACCGTTTCGAGCAGGGTGAAGAAGTGGGTCTGATGGGCGATCCGGATGCCCTCGGCGGCAGCCGTGTCGCAGGCCGACCTCAGCAACTCGACCTCCTCATCGGTGCGGACCATCACGCGGATCAGGTCGCAGCCCAGCGCCTGCGCGAGACGGATGTACGGCAGCGGATCGCGCAGCACACGCGCCACATCGCCGGTATTGGCAGCCAGCGGTACGTCGCCCGTCACCATCGAGACGGCCAGTCCGAGGCGGTCGAGCAGCGCGCGGACCTCCTGCACGCGCTCGGGCGGCGAGTCCACGGATACCGCCGAGGCCCGCATCGAGAGGCCTTCGAAGCCGACCTCGCGGGCCAGCGACGCCAGCTCTGCCAGGGGCATGAAGGCGCGATCCTTCTGTGCTTGCAGCTCGGCGATCCGCACCGACAGCGACAGTCGCATGGCCCGCACTCCCTTGCCCACACCGGCTGCCTGGTACGGTCGCACGTCCGGGACCGCGGTGTCCAGCCGCTCGGGACGGGCGCCGCCCGGGAAACCGCCCTGCGCGGTACCATCCGCATCGACCGCGCGATCCAATGAGGGAGCTGGCATGAAGATCACCGATCTCCGATGCGTGGTGCTGGGTGAGAACCCGGTCATCCGCATCCTCACCGATGAGGGTATCGACGGCTACGGCCAGATCGAGTCCACCAAGCCGTACATCGTCCCGAACGTCCTCTTCTTCAAGGACGCGATCCTCGGCGAAGACCCCACCAACGTCGAGCGCGTCATGCTCAAGATTCGCCAGCGCGGGGCGTTCAAGCCGTGGGGCAGCGCCATCAGTGCCATCGAGATCGCGCTGTGGGACATCGCCGGGAAGGCGGCCGGCGTCCCCGTCTACAAACTGCTCGGCGGCAAAGTGCGGGACCGCGTCCGCATCTACAACGGCGGGCTGCGTTTCCCGATGGAGTCGTACACCCCCGAGGAGTACGCCGAGGTCACCCGCGGAATGGTGGCCGCGCCCGAGGGCTTCACGATCATCAAGCAACCCATCGGGTTTCACAGCCCGATGAAGCGCATCGTGCCCGACTTCTTCTACGGCGACCCACGCCCGGCCGGGCTGCACGGCGCGCTGGACCGTGGCGCTCTCACCGAGAAGGGGCTGAAGCACCTCGTGGCGTGCGTCGAGGCGATGAAGGCCGTGACCGGCGATGAGATCGGACTGGCGCTCGATTGCGGCCCCGGGTTCTCCCCGAAGGACGCCCTCAAGTTCGCGAAGGCTGTCGAGCCGTACAACCTGATGTGGCTCGAGGACATGATCACCGGGGACTACACCCCGTATGTGAGCGCCGAGGTCTACCGCGACGTGACCTGGAACACCACCACGCCGATCCACACCGGCGAGCAGATCTACCTGCGCCACAACTTCAAGGACTTGATTGAGCGTCAGGCGATCAACGTCGTGGGGCCGGACCCGGAGGATGTTGGCGGCATCGCCGAGCTGAAGTGGATCGCGGAGTACGCCGACCTCCACGGCATCATGATGGCCCCGCACGGCGTCTTCGACGGCGTCATCGGGCTGGCGGCGCTCGTGCAGGTCTCGGCGGCCATGCCTCACAACTTCATCGCGTTCGAGTACCCCTACGGCAAGCCGGCCTGGTGGTACGACATCGTCAAGGGCCTCCCGGACCCGATCGTGCAAGACGGCCACATCACCGTCTGGGATCGGCCAGGACTGGGCATCGAGATCGATACCGAGAAGGCGCGGCAGTACCTCAAGCCGGAGGATGCCGGGTTCTTCGACTGAGATCAGTCCCCACCGATTCGCACAGACCGGCCCGGTGGCGCCGCCCCCTCATCCGTGTACGGGGTCGAGGGATCGGCCTCGCCGGGCCAGACTTCGTGTGATTCGATGCCTCGGCCTGCATCACGACGGAGAGATCCGTCGTTTTTTGGTATACGCGCGCGCGTGTTCGGCCGTATCCTGAACTCAGCGGCAGAAGGGATGTGAGCTATGGCTATCACGCAGGAGGTCGAGGGTCGGAAGGCGGGCCGGCCGACGTTCGCGCTTGAGGCGGTGAGCGCGATCACCCTGGCAACCCACGACATGGCGCGGTCTGTTCGCTTCTATCGTGCGCTGGGCTTCCCGATTCACTACGGCGGCGAGGACGCCGACTTCACGAGTTTTCGGGCTGGCGAGCTGACGCATGGGAGCAGCTACCTGAACATTATCCTGGTCCCGCGTGAGCGGGAGCTGGGCTGGTGGGGGCGCGTGATCTTCCACGTCTCGGACGTCGACGCCGCGTACCAGTGCGCCATTGCTGGCGGTCTCTCACCGCAGTTCCCGCCGGCGGATGCGCCCTGGGGCGAGCGCTACTTCCACCTGACGGACCCGGATGGCCACGAGCTCAGCTTCGCTCGTCCGCTGGAGCGCCCACCCGTCTGACGGCGGACCTGACCGGCGCAGCCCGGACCGGAAAGAAGCGAGGACTGCCATGGCGGCAGCCCTCGCTTCTGTTGTCTGCGCTGTGGATGAGCCAGCCGTCCTCAGTTGAAGGTGACGGTCTGGGTCTCGCAGAGGTTGACCTGATTCAGCTCACCCTCGCCACCGTCCACCACGATCACCTTGACGTCGTAGTAGCAGTCGCCTTCCTTGAAGCGCGAGAACTTGATGGTCACGCTCTGACCGGCTTCGAGCACGTCCTGCCCGAGGATGTCCTCGCCCCAGTCGTCCAGGTTGGACGGCGTCACGTAGACCTCGGTGATAACCCGGCCGGTGGCATTGTTCAGGACAAAGTCACGCGGATCGGCAAACGCCGTCGAGACGCTCCCGATGACCAGCGCCAACGCGAGCATCGCACCGCCGAGGCGGCTGAAAAACAGGCGACGCATGTTCGAATCACTCTCCACTGTGAAGGTTGTATTCCGGACTTCGCAGGCCGTCATCGTTGACCCGCAGACCATAACGACAGAATGAGGCAGCCGAGATGGCTGCCCCTGAAATGTGTAGAAATGTTTGCAGTTTCGTTGCATTCCAGTGTGTTTGGTGTGAGGGCATAGTGACTGCGTCGGCCCGATACACGTTTCGAGCCGGAGCGGCAACTGAGCGCGATGCCGTGCCTGCTAGGTCTTCGGCAGTTTGGCCTCGGCGCGGGCCAGCAGGCGCGCGCCATCGGCGATGAACCGCTCGTGGGTGCCCTCGGCGATCTTCTCGACCGCGTCGAACGCTTCGACCAGGAAGCTCAGCTTGCGGCCCTCGACGGCCGTCAACTCGGCGCGCGCCCGGACCTCGATGCCCAGCGGCGACGGTGACAGGTGCCGGACGTCCAGCCGCGTGCCGACCGTCGTCGAGCCGTCGGGCAGCAGGTGGTCTACGGCGTTGACGGCGGCGAGCTCGACCAGTGCCAGCATGGCCGGCGTCCCGAACACGTCCAGCCGCCCTGAGCCAACGGCGCTGGCGAGATCGGAGGGCGTGACGGTTCGCGCGACCTCGCCGATCAGCCCGGGCTGGATCTCCTGAGACATCGACGTCCTCCTTCGGCGGCCTGTGTGATGGTGCTCGCCGCTTCATCTGGGGCCAAGGATAGGCTGTCGGCCTGCAGGGCGATTGCATGTTGATGTCGTCGTGCCGCCGCGTCGGGGCTTGAAAGCCCCGCCTACGATCCTGCAGTCGCTGCGCGACGCCCCGGTCTCACCAGACGACGCCGTTTCCGGTGTCCGTCGCGCAGCGACTGAATGACTGTAGGCGGGGACTTCAGTCCCCGACCGCCCGTTCCATGATGCATCGGGTACACCAATGAACATGCCATCGCCCTGATGCTGCTACCAGTGCAATCGTATGTTGAGCGCGTCGTGCCGCCGCGTCGGGGCTTGAAAGCCCCGCCTACGATCCTGCAGTCGCTGCGCGACGCTGTAGTCTCACCAGT